>JAUIDM010000251.1 GCA_030428915.1 Alphaproteobacteria bacterium
ACGAGAAAGCGATGCGCCATGTTTGATGCTTTTTTGATGGGTTTCGCCCGGCCGGGAGTTTCGCCCGAACTGCTAGGGTCATGCAAGGAGACATGCGAACGGGAGGACTGCATGCTGGACCGGAACGAAGGTGGCACGCCTATCTGGCTGGGCGCGCGCGATTGCGACATCGCGGATTTCGCAAGACATGTGGAGAGGGAAACCAGGGCAGCCGACCATCCCCATGCCGCAGAAATCGTGAAGAATATCCCAGTCTATGACGGCGATGCACTGAGGCGCACTTTCGCCGACGAGGAAACCGCGCGCGCGATCATGGCGGAGTTCAACCGGGTGTTTTCCGCCGGGCCCGGCATCATAGCGATCCGGGGCGGGCATCCCGACATCGCGATGCTGGACGAGGTGACAGAGGCGCTGAGCGCCATCATCGCCGCGGAAGAGGCCGCCCAGCCCGGCAGGGGCGATCATTTCGCCGCCGCGGGTGCCAACAGCCGGCTATGGAACGCGCATGAAAAGCTCGGCATCCGTGACCCGGCGCTCTTTGCACGCTACAACGCCAATGAGATCGTTCGGCGGGTGGCCGAGGCCTGGCTCGGCCCCTGCTACCAGATCACGACGCAGGTCAACGTGGTCCGGCCCGGCGGCAAGGCGCAGACCCCGCATCGCGACTATCACATGGGGTTCCAGACCGAGGAAATCCTGCGACACTACCCTGCCTCGCAGCACGCGCTTTCGGCATTGCTGACCCTGCAGGGTGCGGTGGCGCACAGCGATATGCCACTGGAAAGCGGGCCGACGAAGCTGCTGCCTTATTCGCAAAGCTATCTGCCCGGCTACATCGCCGTTAACCGCCCTGATTTCCGCGCCTGGTTCGAGGCGAACCATGTGCAACTGCCACTGGAGAAGGGCGACATGGTGTTTTTCAATCCGGCAACCTTCCATGCGGCCGGGGAAAACCGAACCACGAATGTCCAGCGGTTTGCCAACCTGATGCAGATCGGCTCGGCCTACGGCCGCTCGATCGAGATCGTGGACCGCAGTCGGCTCAGCCAAGCGGTCTATCCGCATCTGAAGGCGCTGGCCGAAAGCGGTGCGTTCTCGGCGCGAGAGGTTGACAACATTGTGGCCGCGACGGCCGAAGGCTATCCGTTCCCGGCAAATCTTGACCTTGACGCGCCGGTGGGCGGAATGGCGCCCGCCAGCCAGCAGGACGTGATGCGGAAGGCTCTGGCAGAGCGTTGGCCGCCGGAGCGGCTGTCGGATGAGGTTCGCGCGCAAGACGGACGGAAACGGTCGCATTGAGGTGCCGCTTCCGCGCCCGTTTGCCGGCCATGCCCTGGCGCCATGTGGTTCTGCTGTGCGCTCTACTGGGGGAAGGTCGGGCGCGGCCCGGCGTCAACGCCGGGCCAAGCAAGCCGCTGATGCGACGGGCAAAGCTCCCTGCAGGCCGCAAGGTGTTCTTCTGCCGCGTCAGGCCCATCCGCCGGCGGCCACGCTCCGAATCGCGGCGCGGGCCGCTTCCATCACTGGGTCATGTGTTTCCTTCAGAATCGCAACCCGGTCGTAGCGGCTCGGGTCGGCGTTGACCGCTTTGCGTAGAGCATCGCCAAACGCAAATCGCAGGTCGGTGCCGATGTTGAACTTGCAGATTGCCGAGCCCTGCGCCAACGCCCGCCGCTGGTCGAGTGGCACGCCAGAACCGCCATGGATGACGAGAGGCACGTCGGCGAGTGCCTCTATGGCGCGGATGCGCTGCTCATCCAGCCCGGCACCCTTCTCCAGTTGCAGATGTGTGTTTCCGACAGAGATCGCCATCGCGTCCACGCCCGTTTCCCGCGCGAACCTCGCCGCCTCATCCGGGTCGGTCCCGGCCGAAGCCGCACCGCCTTGGTAGCCGACAAAGCCGATCTCGCCCTCGCAGGAGACACCGGCCGCATGCGCCAGTTCGGCGATGGCGGCGGTCTCGGCGATGTTCTCGTCCAACGGCTTCTTCGACCCGTCGAACATGACCGAAGTGAAGCCCGCGTCAATCGCCTCGCGGCATTCCTCTACCGTATAGCCGTGGTCGAGATGCACGACGACGGGCACCGTGGCCCGTTCCGCCAGATACCGCATCATCGTCCCCAGCACCGGCAGCGGCGTGTGCGCGCGGCAGGATGGGCCAGCCTGAAGGATTACCGGCGCGCGCTCGGCCTCGGCAGCGGCGACAAAGGCGCGCATGTCCTCCCAGCCGAGGCAGACGAGGCCCGGCACGGCATAGCCATCACGCAGGGCAGGGCGGAGGACGTCGGAAAGCGTTGCGAGCGTCATTTGAACTTGGCCACCATGTCCATGATGCCGGGGATCGTGTGCAGCTGGTCGGCATGGGTCGGCTGGAAGTACTGCTTGAGGCTGCGCTGGCTGAGCCCGCCCAGGATGGTGAAGTAATACATCTCGTATCCCGGCAGCACACAGCAAGGGTGATAGCCCTTGTCGATCAGCACGGTGGAGCCGTCAACGATATGATAGGCGTCGCCCGGTTTATTGTCCTCGCGCTGAAGCATCTGGAGGCCGGAGCCGTAGTTTGGGCGAAAGCGGAAATTGTAAGTCTCGTCGTGGCGGGTTTCGTCCGGTAGGCGGTCGGTATCGTGCTTGTGGCTGGGAAAGCCCGACCAGCCCCCGGCGCCAACGGTGAAAAGCTCCGACACCAGCAGCCTCCCGACGCGGTCGTGGTATTTCGTGCCGAGGATGTGCTTGATCTTGCGGTGGGTCTTGGTGTCGTCGGAACCGTATTGAACGACATCCAGATCCTCGGCGCGAACGGCGAAGGGTTCCAGAACCCTGTCGTACTTCGCGCCCGCGACAAAGACCTCCGCCGCGTCGGTCAGGCAGGTAAAGCGCGCGTCCATCCCCGTCGGCACATAGACGCCTTCGGGCTCGCCGTCCCAGACGTCGCGCACGCGCTTGCCGATCCCTTTATACCGCTGGCCGCCAACCTCGACCGTCACGCTGCCGGTTGCGGGGGCGACGCAGGTCTCGTACCCCGGCACCTGATAGCCGAAGGTTTCACCCTTCTTAAGCTTGACGATATTGAAGTAATTGAGCGGCACCAGAGGATGGTCGGTATCGACGATGGGGCGGTTCTGATTGTCATGCGGGGCGATATGCATCGGGTCCTCTCACTCCGGGTCGGGGCGGTCAGCAAGGAAGGCGTCCAGCTCTGCCGTCGTCGGCATGGCGGGGGCGCAGCCGATCCGCGCGACGACCATCGCGGCAGAGGCTGATCCGCGCAGCACCGCCTCGCGGACCGGTCGGCTATCGGCCAAAGCGGCGATGAACCCTCCCATGAAGCTGTCGCCCGCCCCCGTGGGTTTCAGGGCTTCCGTCCTGTAGATGCCGGTCTGGAATTCCCCGTCCGCAGTGATCGTGATCGCGCCCTTCTCTCCCATCTTGTAGACGGCGATCCTCGCGCCCCGTGCGACCAGTTCGCGCGCTTTGTCGAGGCCCCTGTCATAGTCCCCAGCCATGAAGCCGAATTCCACGTCATTGCCGACAATGACATCGCAGAGCGCGCCTGCGCGGGAATAGACCTCTGCCGCGACCTCGGCCGAGGGCCAGCTATAGGGCCGGTAGTCGATGTCGAAGATCAGGGGCAGCCCGGCGGCGCGGGCGAGGTCAAAGGCGCGGAAAGCGGCGCTGCGGGACGGTTCGGCGGCGAACACGGTGCCGGTGGTGATCAACGCGGAAAAAGGTGCGTAGTCGACGGCTTCTACATCGGCGGCGGTCATCTCGAAATCCGCCGCGCCGTTGCGGTAGATGACCGACTGATGGTCTTCGACCCGCGTCTCCACGATGGCGAGCGAGTTGCGCGCCTCGCCGCCCACCGGCATCACATGGGTCCGGTCGATGCCATAGCGGTCCAGCTCGTTCAGGCAGTAGCGCCCGATCGCATCATCGGCGACGCGCGTAACCAGCGCGGCCTTGCAGCCCTGTTTGACCAAAGCCACACCGATGTTGGCTGAAGACCCGCCAAGGCAAACGGTCATCGCCGCGGCTTCCTCGGTACGGCTGCCCGGCGGATCGGGGTAAAGATCCATCCCGGCTCGCCCGACGATCAGGAAGGATTTGCCGGCAAGCCGTTTAAGGTCGGTCATTCGCCCCTCCCGCCCGCGGATTCTTGTTGCGCTAACATCGTCGTCACGATACTGATTTTGCAACCGGTTGCAATATACTTGTCGGGCAGGGGTTGAAATGACGGAGATCGGCATCGGCATTGTGGGTGGCGGCTATATGGGCAAGGCCCATAGCGTCGCCATGGCCGCGGTCGGTGCTGTCTTTGACACAAGGCTGCGGCCCCGGCTGGAGGTTATCTGCGGCTCTTCTGAGGCCAGCGGTGAACGCTACCGCGCCGCCTATGGCTTCCTGCGGGGAACCGGAGACTGGCGGCAATTGGTGGAGGATCCTGCGGTAGAGGCGGTGATCATCGCCTCGCCCCAATCCACCCATCGCGAGATCGCCGAGGCGGCATTCGCACTTGGCAAGCCTGTGATGTGCGAAAAGCCTATGGGGCTGGGGGTGGAGGATGCCCGTGCCATGGTCGCGGCGGCAGATCGGTCGGGCGTAGCCAACATGGTCGCCTACAACTACATCCGTACCCCGGCGTCGCAATTTGCGCGAAAGCTGATCGCCGAAGGCGCTTTGGGCCGCATCACGCATTTCCGGGGCGAGCACAACGAGGATTTTCACACCGATACGAGCACGGCCGACTGGCGCAGTCATGGCGAGGCGAACGGCTGCCTCGGCGATCTTGCCCCGCATGCGATCAATGCGGCGCTTGCGTTGATGGGTCCGATTGCCGAGCTGAATGCGGTGATCGAGACGGTTCATCCCGAACGCGGCGGCGTGAAGGTGACGAACGACGATCAGGTGCAGATGATGGTGCGGTTCGAAAGCGGGGTGACGGGTCATCTTGCTGCCAGCCGTGTCGCGACCGGGCGCAAGATGGGTTACGCCTATGAGGTCACGGGGACCAAGGGCGCGATCCGCTTCGATCAGGAGGATCAGAACGCGCTCTGGCTCTATCATTCCGGTGCGGCCCCCGCCGAACGCGGGTTCCGCAAGATCCTGACCGGTCCCGCCCATCCCGACTATCTGCCCTTCTGTCAGGGGCCGGGCCATGGAACCGGCTATCAGGACCAGATCATCATCGAGGCGCGGGATTTCCTTTCGGCTATCGAAACAGGGCGGTCGGTGTGGCCCACCTTCCGCGACGGGCTCGCGGTGCAGCAGGTGATCGCGGCGGTTCGTGCGTCGCATGCGGCGCGGGACTGGCGCCGACCGGCGGAATTCTGAGGCGGCAATGATCCGGATCGGCAATGCGCCCTGTTCCTGGGGGGTCGAGTTCCCAGGCGATCCGCGCAACCCGCCCTGGCGGACGGTCCTGCGCGACTGCGCCACAGCGGGCTATGCGGGGATCGAACTGGGTCCGGTGGGCTACATGCCCGAGGATGCAGGTGAGTTGTCGGATGCGCTGGACGAACATGGCCTCACGCTGACCGGCGGTGTGGTATTCCGCCCCTTCCACGACCCCGCGAAATGGCAGGAAGTGATGGACGGGGCGCTGCGTACTTGCAAGCTCTTGGTCGCCAACCGCGCACGGCATCTGGTGTTGATCGACTCCATCTCTTCTCGCCGCGCGCCCACCGCGGGCCGACCTGATGAGGCGGTGCAGATGGATGCGGCCGAATGGAAGGGGTTCCGCGACCGCATCGCGACCGTCGCACGGATGGGGGCTGAGGTTTACGGGCTGACGGTATCGATCCATGCCCATGCCGGGGGTTTCATGGATTTTGAGCCGGAACTGGAGCGGCTTCTGGGCGAGGTCGATGAAGCGTTTCTGAAGATCTGCCTCGATACCGGCCACCACCTTTATGCTGGTGCCGATCCGCTCGCCTTCCTGCGCCGCCACGCCGCCCGCGTGGCCTATCTGCATCTCAAGGATATGGACCCGGCGGTGAAGGCCGAGGTTATCGCCAGTCGCACCGATTTCTACGACGCCTGCGGTCAGGGGATTTTCTGTAGTCTGGGCAAGGGGGCGATGGATTTTCCTGCCCTGCGCCGGGTACTGGGCGAAATCGGTTACACGGGCTGGTGTACGGTCGAACAGGAATGCGACCCGGCTGGGGGCACCAGCCCGCGCGATGACGCCTGCGGCAACCGGCGTTATCTGCAATCCATTGGTTTCAACTAGGGGGGCTGCGCATGGCACGTCTGAACTGGGGTTTGATCGGCGGGGGTGAGGGCAGTCAGATTGGCCCGGCGCACAGGCTCGGGGCGGGGCTCGATGGTGAGTTCGCCTTTGTCGCGGGCGCGCTTGACCACCGGCCCGAGGCGGGGCGGGATTACGGGCGGCGGCTTGGACTTGACGCTGAGCGGTCCTATGGCGACTGGCGTGAGATGCTGGAGGGCGAAAAGGGCAGAGCGGACCGGATT
>JAUIDM010000252.1 GCA_030428915.1 Alphaproteobacteria bacterium
GAGACAGCAAATGCGAACCGAGTTTCTGTCGGTGACACCCTCCAACACAGCGTAGCGCAGTTCATTGCAACTGCTGCCTTGTTGCGACGTGCAGGGCAATCTCCCGGGGGAGAGGCGCACCTACGACTGGAAGTTCGGCAGGGCGCAGAGGATAGCTGCGGTAAGCTCCTCGACCGCGTGATCAGCACCGCGAAAGCGCCCACACCCGACAGGGCTGGCCATCTTAAAGTAACAGTCGCCGCGCTTACACGGAACCGACCGAAGATGCTGTCGAAGCTTCTCGACAGCTTCGATTGCCTCGTGCGCCCCAGGAACTGCACCGTGCGATTTCTGATTGTCGAAAACGATGCCCTGCCCAAGTCGCGCGCTGAGGTCGATCGGCGCGGCGGAAGACTCGCGATTGGCAGGCTCGACTACGTGCTTGAGCCTGAACTTGGCATTCCCTTTGGCCGAAATCGCGCGGCGAGAGAGGCCATCAAGGCGGGCCACACGCTCCTGGCCTTTGTGGACGATGACGAGGTTGTCGACACTCGCTGGCTGACGAATTTGATCGAGGGATACCGCAAGAGCAGCGCGGTTCTGCTGGGCGGACCGCTGGCCGCGGCCGAACCTGAAGAAGGACTCAGCTGGATGCAACGGACGATGCACGCTTGCATCGCGCGCCGCTATTCGAAAAAGGAACTGCGAGCGGCGGATCTCTCGAACCTCCATGGCACAAGGCGAACCACTGTTGTGACAAACAACTGGCTGGGCGAAGTGTCTCTTTTTTCCGAGCACGGCATCTGGTTTGACGAAACGATGCGATTCACTGGCGGCACGGATTCAAAGTTCTACGCCGAAGTTGCCGCCAAGGCATTGCCGACCGCTTGGGTCAGGGATGCCTATGTCTATGAAAGCATCCCGCCACAACGCCTAACCTTTGCATATCAATTCCGTCGTGGTCGCGATCAGTCCAACACGACGTTTCGCCGCAAACTGCAATCGTCGCCGACGGCGCGGTGGTCCGTATTCCTGACCTTGCCGCTCAAGGCGCTTGGCGTGGTCATGCTAACGATCCTGTTTCTTCCCGCAATGGGGACGACCATGCTCGGCATTGCCCGCACACTCGGGTGGATGGCTGGGCGGATCGCGGCACTCACGGGCAACGAATCTGCGCTTTACGTTGACACGACGGGACAATGAGCGGCTAGGATCTTCCTGCGCTTACGATCTGCGCCCGATGAGAGAATTGAGGAACGCCCAGTGACGGGACGGTGCAGGATCGGGAAAAGTTACCTTTTGCTTCAGAACACTTGAGAGCAGCACCGCCGTTGTGTCGATACCCTCTTCCGGCAAAAGCATGGAGCGGCCGGGCATCTCCGGAACGGTGTCGGGAAAGAACGATGCGCCGGTCATTCCGAAGGTCTCGGTCAGCCACGTGTTCTCATCCGCGAAGGAGTGCAGAAAAGCCCTTCGCTCGTCGGGCGAGAACAACCTGATCGGTTCGAAATCGAACGCGCCGTCTGCTGACAAGTTAATCAAATGCCGTCGCAGACTCCTTGCCGCGTTTTTGTCGAGCCGGGCATTCATTTGCTGCAGGAACAGCACAAGTTGCGTTTGCAAGCCAGTATTCTTGCGCGGGACAGGGTGCGCATCAGGTACCTTAACGCCAATCGCATCCAGAAAACTCGCGCACAGGTCCGACCGTGACATGGATTCGAATGGCAACACGGTGACTGCGTCAAAAACTTCCCGCAACATCTCGATCCGGCGACGGTATGCCCAGAAATGGGCGAAAGCCCCGATAAAGGTCTCGAAAGACTTGTTGTAGAACCGCATCTTCACGTTTTCCTGAAAGAGGGATTCTGCAAACGTGTCCTGCCGACGCAGAACCAGGACAATTTCAGTTCGGTGCGGGGCAAACAGGTCCTTGAGGGCCAGCAGATAGTTTTGATGTCCCTCCCAGAAGTCGCCGCTTTCCGGCGGCTTGCGGACGTGACGCCAGATGGATTCCGCACTGAAGAGAGCGACGTCATGGTTGCCGCCCGATATCGCGAGTTCGTGGACAAATTCACGTACTTCATTCTCTTGCGGACATGCGTGCGGAGAGGATGACATCGCAGCCACGAGACCGTGATGGCTGTTCCTTTCGCGGCCTTCGATGTGTCTCAGGTCAGGGTAGATCAATCCGACTGAACGCAAGGCATCACGGTTGAGAGCACAAAACTCCTGAATCGTTGTCGTGCCGGTCTTGTGAGCGCCGATATGCAGGATGAACTTCATGCGGATGCCTTAAAAATCGAGTGACCCATCTGTCTGAATTAGAGACCCAACCAGAGTTGACGCTTCAGCCTGCGCGCGCGGTGCTTGTAGGTCCTCCGCAAGACATGCTCTCCGTTCGCCCGCGCAAAACGTTCGGAATTCTTCACGGCACGATACTCGCAGTGAATCGCAAACTTCCGTCCGTAGCGGGCATAGAGATGCGCATATTTCTGTTTCAGATACTCACTGCAGTCGTTGATTTCCTTCGCGCTCCTGCCGCGGTACTCCTTGATGTAAGCGCAGAGCGGCGCCTGTATTGAAGGCTGAACCATGTTTCCGCGCTTCAAGGCAAAGCGAATAAAGAAGTCGAGGTCCTGCAGGCGACCTAGGTTCTCATCGAAATATCCCACTGCCTCCATTGCCGCGCGTGGAGCAAGTATCGTCCAGAGATAGGCGCGCAGATCGGCGCCTTCGAGAAGGTGCCTGATGAGGTCGCCTTCGGTATTCTGCCACATCCGGCGTGGTGGAAGGTCGCCCACGCACCAGTCATAAGAACAGGTGGCCCAGATATTGCCGGCGCCATTTGGCGCGCCGCGCACGACGCCGATCTGACATCCGATTTTTTCAGGATACCAGACATCGCCGGAATCGAGCCAAGCGACATATTCGCTTTCCATACAGTCCAGCAAGACGTTTCGGGTATAGGGTCGGCCACGATTCACGGGATTTATCACCGTGTGAAACGGCAGTTGCGCGCGGTCGAGCATCGCCTGCATGGCCAAGCTTTCATGCGGGGCGCTGCCGTCGTCCACAACCACGACGCGGAATCTGCCATCCCAAGTCTGGCTTTCAACCGAGCGCAATGAGCGGTCGAAGCCTTCGCTGTCGTTGTAGAAAGGTATCAGTACATCAACACTGGTCATATTCGCGCTCCGAAACGACATTTTCGATCGCTTCGATCCAGCGATTGACATGAGTCTGCTTGTCGAAACGTGCGACGCTCGCTGGGCCGTTGTCCCCGAGCGATTTGCGCCACGCATGGTCCGTCATAAGCTCGCGCAACCCGGCGGCCAAATTCTGCACTGCGTCGCCGTTGCGATCGACCAGAAAGGCGTTTTTCCCGTGAACCAGAAACTCGTCGATGCCTGGCGTGTCAGCATAGGCAAGAACGGGTGTTCCACAGGCGAGCGCCTCGGCAGGCGACAGGCCGAAGCCTTCGAACAAGGCTGGATGGCACAGGATCGCCGCGTCCAGATATTCGAGGGTGATGTTTTGCGTCACACCCATGAGCTTGAACGAGGTTTCAAGGCCAAGCTCTGATATTTTGGCGCGAAGCTGCTTCTCCTGAGGGCCGGTGCCGAAGAGGTGCACCTGCCAGTCTTTCCGGTCGTCGCCCAGCCTCGCCCATGCGTCTAACAGCGCGAGGTAGTTCTTTACCGGGGCCAGTCGCCCGACGCCCAGGATGACATGCGAGCGATCGCAACCGGCGCTGACCGGTTGCAGGATCTCGTCCGAGATGTAGTTCGGTATCGCGAATATCCTCTCATGCAGGCGTTTCGGAAACCAGGCGCCGAACTTCGGAAACAGAACGTGGATACCATCGGCACGGTCCAGCGTTGAAAGCCGCAAGGCACGGTCATACGCGCCTCCTCCCCATCGTTCTGGGTTCGTGTAATCCTCCTTTGGCACATTGTGGTTCGTGACAATCACCTTGATGTCCAGATCGCGCGCTGCGATCAGGGTGGGCGTGTTCGCCGGCGGAAGCAGCGATATCGCCAGATCCGGTTTCGCACCCCGGAAGTAGCGGCGCAGTTGGTTGACGTAGTCGCGGTTCATCGCATGCCATCGCACCCGGTCGCGGAACCGCAACCCCTTCGGCAAAACCTTGAATGCGGATTTGAGGCAGGCGGTCTTCCAGTCACCGAACTCTCCGCCAAGCTGCACCAGTTCGACCTTCGGATTCAGGCGGAAAAAGGGAACGTCGCCGGGCGGATCGAAGACGACGCACGACACTTCATATCCGTGTTCCGAAAGGAAATTCGCCTGTTCGCAGTACACACGTTCGGCGCCTCCGCTGCGACCACCCAAATGCTTGATGATCATCGAGATTTTTTTCACTTGCGTGCGGGCCATGAACACGTTGCCGGTCTTTTCCAGGTTGGTTCAGACATGAATTTTCTTTCACTCACCGAGCTGTCTGTCGCGACCGGTGTGTGGAACTGGGAACGGAAATCAAACAGGTGGACCTCTGCTGCGGTGATCCTTCTCGTCCGGCGCGCAGAACCTTTTTCATTGCGATTGGCGGACGTCAGGAGAATGGAGAACACAAGAACGGATGGATGTCCGAAGGGCGATATGCCCCCCTCCCGTCTCTGAAACGCGACACGGGGTTGTGACAGCTTGATGAAATGATTGTAAAAAGCCCCGGTGGTTTCAGGATGTGCGGTTGTCTTGCATTGATCGCGCCCCGGGGCGCGGTGATCGCATTCCGGGAATCCCGCAATGCCGGCCGGATACCTGGGGATGCGGGCGCCGTGATGACGACACTCGACGACAACCCGATGGCCCGTGCTGGAGAGGCAGGGCGCGCCCTGTCGCTTTCGGCAGTGGCGTACTTCGTGGGCGGAACCTTCACGGTGATCCAGCTGTCGGTCTTCTCACCGGCCGACTACGTGGCCCTGATGGTCTTTGCCTTCGCTTCCCTCGCCTCACTGGTTGGCAAAAGCACGGTCAAGAGGCTGCTCGGCGCGATGATCGGCCTGATGCTTGCCACCATCGGCATCGATGCCAATGCGGGCGTTCCGCGCTACACCTTCGGCATCCCCGACTTTTTTGCCGGCGTCGATTTCCTGATCGTTGTAGTAGGCCTCTTCGGCATGGCCGAGTTGCTGAAGACCTTCGGCAAGGGTGACCCGAGGGGTCTGGCCGCGCCAGAGGCTGCGAACAACGCGGCCGCGGGCGGTGCGATGGTGCCGATGCTGACGCTGGGCATTCCCGGATCGGGCACGACCGCAATCCTGCTCGGCGCGCTTCTTATGTTCAACATCCAGCCCGGCCCGACCTTGTTCAGCCAGCGGCCCGAAGTGGCTTGGGGTCTTGTGGCGTCCATGTATATCGGCAACGTCGCGCTCTTGGTGATCAACCTTCCGCTGGTGGGGCTGTTCGCCTGGATGCTGGCAATCCCTCAGCATTACTTGACGCCCCTTATCGCGATCCTGGCGTTCATCGGCATCTACACGATCGTTGGCAACCCGCATGACCTGTTCATGATCACGTTGCTCGGTATCTTTGGCTGGTTCCTGCGCAAGCTGGATTTCTCACTTGCACCGGTCATCCTGGGCTTCGTGCTGGGCAGTCTGTTCGAGAACAACCTGCGCCGGGCGCTGTCGATCTCGGGCGGGGATTGGGGCATGCTGATCTCGGATTACAAGAGCGTCACGCTCTATGTCTTGGCCGTGCTGGTCGTGGCGGCGCCGATCTGGTTGGCCCGCCGGGCGCGACTGATGGAAGGTAACAGCCCGTTGGACCAACGTTGAAACTACGACGCGATACGCAACCCTTCGTCACCACGCTGGTGGCGGGGGCGTCGGGGGCGGCCTTGGCCGCCCTCGCTGGCATACCGGCGGGGGCGCTTATCGGCAGCACACTGGCCGTGATGGCTGTGTCCGCCCTGAAGTTCCGTGTTGGCGTGCCGAACGTGCTTCGCGAACTTGCCTTTGCCACCATAGGAGTATCTCTTGGCTCGGGCGTGGACGAGCGGCTCATCGGTCAAATCGAAACCTGGGGTGTAAGTCTTGCCATCCTGATCGTGTCACTGATTGCGACGCTTCTCGTTGGGCAGATGATCCTTGCGCAGCGCTTCGGGATGGACAAACAGACGGCAACGCTCGCCAGTTCACCCGGCACCATGTCGAACGCCATCGCCATTGCGGTTGAAGGGCATGGCGATGCAACGGCCGTCATGTTCCTGCAACTGACGCGGCTTCTGGTGCTTGTCATCGCGGTGCCACCACTCGCGACCACGCTTAGCGGCGCACCGGCCGCAGGCATCATGGGAGCTGCGTCGGTGTCGCTGCCGGTGCTGGCCCTGCTACTGGCCGCAGCGACGCTGCTGGGCAAGATCGGGGGGTACCTTCGGCTGCCCGCCGCCAGCCTGCTGGCTGGAATGGTCATAAGCGCCGGAGGCCACGCAGCCGGTCTGATCGACGGCATCGCGCCCG
>JAUIDM010000253.1 GCA_030428915.1 Alphaproteobacteria bacterium
GCCGAAGAAAAACGGGCCGGGCGACAGCGCTCGCTCCAGCGTCTCATAGACCCCTTCCAGCCGCCGCATCGACGCTGCCTTCAAAGCCTCCTGCCGATCAGGTTCGGCATGGTAGAATTCCGGGTGGTACTGGATGATCACATCGGGCTGCAGCGTCGTTGCCAGATAATGGAACCATTGCAGGAAGGCGCCGCGCCTCGGATCGCTTTGCGGGATAACGAGGCCCGCCTCGGGATAACGCTCGGCGATGTAGAGCGCCACTGCCCCGGTTTCAAAGACGGTACCGTCCGGACCTTTCAGGGCAGGCGTCCGGCAATGCGGGCTGGCCGCAAGAAAATCGGGATCCGGCCTGTCAGTGAAGATATGGATCCAATGCACGACATAATCGGCCCCGACCTCTTCCAGCACCGCATGGGCGCCCATCGCATAGGTGTCGGGCGCGCAATAAAGCGTATAGTCGGCCAAATCAGGCATCCTCCAGAAGGTCCAGCGTCTTTTCCCGCAAGCGTGCCCGAAGGTCCGGCCGGCCAGCCTCTGTCCAGTTTTCGATCCCCTCGCGCCGGAAGATCTGTGGGATCCACATCTCGGTCGCGTAGCGCTCCAGCGTATGGGGATCGGTGAGGAAGGAATTGTCCAGCGCAGCGCGGGCGATGACCTCGGTCGCGATCGTGTCGGGACTGACCTCGATCCCGGCGCCGAAGCGGCTGGCCATCGCAGCGAGCTCGTCGCAGGCCACCAGCATTTCCAGCGACCCGGTCCGCCCGCTCGACAGAACGCCCAGATTGTGGGTCAGCGCCGTTCCCGAAAGACAGGTGCCATGCAGGCTGGCGCTGGCTTCGGCAAGGGCTTGCGGCCCGACCTCATGCGCGTCGGTGCATCCCGATCCGACCCAGCAGGGAATCCCGAGATGGTCGAACACATCGGCCGCGCCAAGCCCGGCGAGTGTGTATTCGGGTGAACCAATAGCCATGTCGGCCCGACGCATGTCCATCGGCATGACCGAGGATCCCGACATGACGGGTGCGCCGGGCTGGGCGAGCTGGCTGATCACGATCCCGGCCAGCGATTCTGCCGTCGCCTGTGCAATTGCACCGGCCAAGGTCAGCGGGCAGGCCATGCCGGGAAAGATCGCCGGATAGCAGACGACTGGCAGGTTCAGCCGCGCCGCCATCAGAAGCCGCTGGCAAGTCTCGCCACCCAGCTTCAAGGGCGAGACAGGCCCGATCAGGTCCAAGCCGAAGGGCTTGTCGGCGAGGTTGCCCATGCCGCCTGCACGCGCTGCCATCTCCTCCCAGATCAGGCGGACACCGTGTTCGTCATGACCGGTGAAGAAGACCGGCTTTCGTGTCGCATCCATCAGAGCCCGGGCACTTTCGACCGCCTCTGTCTCGGGGTCCACATCACTCGGATAGCCCAGAGCGGCGGCCATATCGATATGGTGCAGTGCCTCCTGCACCCTGCCGTGATCGGCAATGTCGGAGAGAAGGCAGGGCCGGTAGTCACCGGTTCGTGGATCAAGTACCTGGACGCAGTTCACCGCCGTTCCGAACCGCGGCACGTCATCGTCGGTGGCAAAGGCGGGATTGCCGTTCTGGTCGAAAAAGCGGATCGCCTTCGGAATGGGTTCAAGTGCCCGGCGCACCGTGTCGGCCGGGTAGAGGATGCGTTCCCCGTTCTCCCGACACCCGGCCGCCATCAGCAAGGCGCGCGCCTCGTCATCCTCGACCAGCATTCCGACCCGGGCCAGCACCTCCAGCACGCCGCCAAGAATTGCCTCGG
The DNA here is from genome assembly GCA_030428915.1 of Alphaproteobacteria bacterium. GTDB lineage: Bacteria > Pseudomonadota > Alphaproteobacteria > Rhodobacterales > Rhodobacteraceae > Albidovulum. The sequence goes on from JAUIDM010000253.1 coordinate 1,780, forward strand.
CGCCCTCTGTGCCGATCGAGGTCAATCGATTGCGGCGCGGGGACCTGGCGGTGGGGGTGAGTCCACCCTCCCGGCGTCGTTCGCGCGGCCTACGCACCATGAAATGTCACCTTGCAGTAGAGTCAGTGGGCCGGCGGGATCCGCCGACCCGGGGCGTGAATGGCCCTGGTCAGGCGTCGATCCAGGCAGTGCGCTGGAACTGGTAGAAGCCAAGCGGCCCCGATCCGTGCGGCACGATCCCCCGTACCTCGCTGCGCGCCGCATCGACATAGTTGCGGAAACCCAGCGTTATGTGACCGCCGTCGTCATGCAGCATCAGCTGCATCTCGTCATACATTTCCTTGCGCTTGGCGAAATCGGTGACGGAACGCGCCTCCACCAGCAGCTTTTCGAACCGCTCGTTGTTCCACAGCGTCTCGTTCCAGTCCGACGTATTGGAAAAGGCAATGGATAGGATCAGGTCGGGCACCGGACGCGCGTCCCAGCCCGAGGTGATCATCGGCTGCTGGATCCAGACGGCGGACCAGAAACTGTCGGCCGGTGGGTTGATGACATTCAGGTTGATGCCTGCCGCCTTGGCGCTTTGCTGCACGTGCTGGGCCGCGGCCAGCGCCCCTGTCCCCGCCACGTCCGAGCCGTAGAAGTCGATCGGCGTGTTCTCCAGCCCCGCCTTCTTGATATGGAAATTGGCCTTGTCAGGATCGTATTCGCGCTGCGGGATATTCGCGTTGTAGTAGGGATCGATCGGCGCAATCGGATGGTCGTTGCCGATCGTGCCAAGCCCCTTGAAGATGTTGTCGACGATTCCCTGCCGATCGACGGCGTATTTCATCGCCATCCGGAAATCGGGATCGTTGGTGGGGGCCCGGTCCAGCATCAGTGCAAGGTTGATGAAGGCGCCGGAGGGCGCGTCGACGACATAGCCGACGCCCGAGTTCTCAATCAGACGCGTGGCCTTCTGATCAAGCTGCAAGAGGACGTTGATGTCGCCCGCGATCAGCGCGTTGATCCGGGCCGTGTTGTCCGGAATCCCGATGAACTCCAGCTCGTCAACATAAGGTCCGTCGCCCCAGTAATTTTCGTTCGCCGCAAAGACATAGCGGCTGCCCGGCGTGAACTCGACCACCTTGAAGGGACCGGTACCCGGAGGCGTGCCGGTAAAGTCCTCAAGATCGCGCTTGGTCACATGCACGCGCGTGTCCGACAGGACCATCGGGAAATCGGCATTGGGCGCCTGCAGGTTAAAGCGCACCTGATGCGTATCGAGTTTCTCGATATCCTTGATCTGGCTCATATAGGATTTCGACGGCGCCTCGGACCCTTCGCGGTAGTGGCGCTGCATCGAATAGATGACGTCTTCGGCCTCCATCGGCGCGCCGTCATGGAAGGTCACGCCCTCCCTGAGATTGAAAACCCAGGATGACGCGTCTTCATTCGCTTCCCAAGATGTGGCCAGCCACGGGGCCGGTTGCAGGTCGGCATCGCGCGTCACAAGGTTTTCGTGCAGCGAGAACGCCATCAGGAAATTCGCGGTGCTGTAGTAGGTAAGCGGATCGAGGCTGTCCTGCGCCTGTGCGGCTTCGATGCCGACGACAAGACGCCCGCCCTTCTTCGGCGTCTGCGCATGGGCGCGCTTGGCCAGAAGCCCGTCTATGACGGTGGCTGATGCGCCTGCTGCGGCCAGTGTGCCCATGAACCGGCGCCGCGAGATCCTGTTCGCGATATATTGGCGCAAGAGATAGTCGTTGAACTTGTCATCAGACATTGCGTTTCTCCGCTGTTGGTCGGAAGCACCGGCCGGGCGCGTTCCAGTGATGCCGCTGATTTACGGCTCTTTCCTGTTCCTTACTGCAAAACTGTGATCACAGAACGGGCGCAAAATCAAGTGACAACGCCCAGACCGACCGCCGCATGCGATTTGGACCAAGCACGGGCACAGTCCTCGGCCTGACGGACGGGCATCGCCAGAAGTGAAGATCAATTGAGCGAGGCCGCGTTTGCCCAGCCCCTGATGCCTTGCGCCGCCTTGCTGTCAGGCCAAAGTTGGCCTTGCAATTTGATCTTTCTGTGATCACAGTTGAGGCGGAAACACCGGCGACCCGACCGAGCGCGAAGGAACCTGGCATGAGCTTGACGGAGATCCTCGCCAAGAGGCTCATCCTCGGACTGCTGACAATGCTGTTCGTTTCCGTTCTGGTTTTCGTCGGCACCGAGATCCTGCCTGGCGATGTCGCCCATGCCATTCTCGGTCAGGCTGCAACCCCCGAATCTGTCGCGCAAATCCGCGAAAGGCTCGGCCTAAACGAACCTCTGCATGTGCGGTACGTCGTCTGGCTTACCAATTTCCTCACCGGTGATTTCGGTACGTCTCTGGCCAACGGCGCCGATATCGGAACCGAGGTTTCGCGGCGGCTTTCGAATACGGTCATTCTCGCCGTCTGCACCGCGCTGATCGCCGTGCCTCTGTCGGTCCTGCTCGGCCTCTGGGCCGCGGTGCGGCCGGGCGGTCTGGTCGACCGCATCATCACTGCAACATCGCTGGCGCTCATATCCTTTCCCGATTTTCTCGTGGCGGTCGTGCTTGTCACAATATTCGCGGTCAAGCTCGGCTGGCTGCCCGCCATTGCGTCGATCCGTCCGGGATACAGTCTGCTTGAGTGGATACGGGTCCTTATCCTCCCCGTGGCTGGCCTGACCTTCACCATTCTCGCCCACATGGTGCGGATGACCCGGTCCGCCGTTCTCAACGTGCTCTCCAGCCCCGCGATCGAAATGGCTATCCTGAAAGGTGTGCCCCGCCGACGCTTGCTGCTGCGTCACGCCCTGCCCAACGCGCTTGGCCCCATCATCAACGTGGTGGCGCTGAACCTCGCTTACCTCGTCAGCGGCGTCGTGGTGATCGAGACGCTGTTCAACTTCCCCGGCCTTGGCCGCTACATGGTTGAAGGGGTTACCAACCGGGACGTGCCCATCGTGCAGACCTGCGCGATGATCTTCTGCTCGTTTTATGTGCTCCTGAACATCACCGCAGACATCCTGTCGATTCTCGCCAATCCGCGCGTGAGGTACAAGAAATGACCGACAGCGCGCGTACATTGCGGGGCGAGTTGCGCGAGGCGGTCGACGACCTGACGCCCGGTGTCGCGCTCTGCCTTCTCTTTCTGGTCACGGTCTTTCTTGTCGGCGCATTCGCCCCATGGATCTCGCCATACGACGAGGCCGAGATCCTGACAAATGAAAGCTTTACCAGCCCCAATTCCGAGATGTGGCTCGGCAGCGATTATCTGGGCCGCGATGTTCTGTCGCGGCTGATCTACGGTGTGCGGATCACGCTCTTTCTCGCGCTGATCATCACGTTTCTGTCGTTCTTCGCCGGGGTCGGCCTCGGCTTCCTTGCGGCGGCTTTCGGTGGCCGTGTGGACGACTGGATGAGCCGGCTGAACGACGCGATGCTGAGTTTTCCCGCGCTCATGCTGGCGCTCATCGTCATCAACTCACTCGGTTCGTCCTTCGTCGTCCTCGTCTTCACCATCGCCTTCATCGACATGACGCGGGTCTACCGGGTGGCCCGCGCGCTCGCGGTCAACATCATGGTGATGGATTATGTCGAGGCCGCCATCGTGCGCGGCGAGAGCAAAAGCTGGATCGTCTGGCACGAGGTCCTGCCCAATGCGCTGACCCCGCTCGCCGCCGAATTCGGCATCCGCTTCACCTACGCGATCCTCTTCATCTCGGCCCTCAGCTTTCTGGGCCTTGGCGTCCAGCCGCCTCAATCGGACCTTGGCGTCATGGTGAAGGAGAATATGCAGGCGATCCTCTATGGCGAGTACACGACGCTTTATCCTGCCTTCGGCATCGCGCTGATCGCGATTTCCATGAACGTCCTCGTTGACTGGCTGCTTCAACGCTCCAGCGCGAAACTGCCCGACGAGATCTGAGATGACCGCGCCGCTCCTCGAAGTCCGCAATCTCGACGTTTCGGTCCGCGACAAGAAGGGCCGCGAATTCAAGATCGTCGATGACATTTCCTTTGACGTTCAGCCGGGCGAGGTGATCGCGCTGATCGGCGAAAGCGGGTCGGGCAAGACAACGATCTCGCTGGCCTGCATGGGCTATACAAGGCCCGGCTGCCACATTACCGGCGGCACTGTGCAGCTTGGCGGGACGAGCGTGCTGGACCTCGACCTGCCCGCGCTACAGGACCTGCGCGGCAAGGACATAACCTATGTCGCACAATCTGCCGCCGCCTCGTTCAACGGCGCCATGACGATCGACGCGCAGGTGACCGAAATCCCGGTCATCACCGGTGCCATGACACGCGATCAGGCTCTCGCCAAGGCTGCCCGGCTTTACCGCGATCTGGAACTGCCGGACCCGGAGAATATCGGCAAGCGCTATCCCCATCAGGTGTCCGGCGGGCAATTGCAGCGACTGATGGCGGCCATGGCGATGATCAGCGACCCCCGCCTTCTGATCCTGGACGAACCGACGACCGCCCTGGATGTGACCACCCAGATCGAAGTCCTCTATTCCTTCAAGAAGCTCATCGCCGACAATGAAACGGCGGCGATCTATGTCACCCATGACCTGTCGCTGGTGGCCCAAGTGGCCGACCATATCCTTGTCCTGAAAGACGGCAAGAGGGTCGAGTTCGGCCCTACCGAACAGATCATCCGCG
>JAUIDM010000254.1 GCA_030428915.1 Alphaproteobacteria bacterium
GTGGCCGGGGGCGCGCGGCTGATCATCGGCGAGGTCAGCGATATCGCCCGCGAAAACGGTCGCGTGACCGGCATCAGGGTCGGCGGCGAGACCATCGCCTGCGACGCGGCGGTGCTGGCAACCGGCGTCTGGTCGAAACCCATCGCCGAACGGTTCGGCCTGAAAATTCCGCTTGAAAGCGAACGCGGCTATCATCTGGAATTGTGGGGGCCGAATATCATGCCGCGTGCGCCGGTCATGGTCACCTCGGGCAAGTTCGTGGTCACGCCGATGGAGGGGCGTTTACGCCTGGCGGGCATCGTCGAGTTCGGCGGGCTCGACGCCCCGCCCTCGCGCGCACCCTTCCGTCTGCTGGAGCATTCGATCCGTGCGGCAATCCCCGGCATCGCGTGGAAAGAGACGGTGGAATGGATGGGGTACCGCCCCTCGCTCACCGATTCGACGCCCGTCATCGGCGCCGTGCCGGGTGTGGCAGGCGCCTTCCTGGGCTTCGGTCATGACCACGTCGGACTGACCGGCGGGCCGAAGACAGGCCGCATCCTCTCGCAATTGATTGCGGGCACCTCCCCGAACATAAACCTTGCGCCCTACGCGCCGGACCGCTTTCAATGACTTCGGACGAAGAAGCCAAGGAACGAAGACATCCATCCAAAAGGGAGAATGAGATGAAAGGACTGACCTATCTGCTCGCCGCTACTGCGCTTGCAGGAACCGCCGCGACCGCCGAGACCTGGGACATGCCGATGGCCTATCCGGCCACAAACTACCACACCGAAAACGGTGTCACCTTTGCGGAATGCGTGACAGAGGGCACCGGCGGCGCGCTGGAGATCGTGGTTCACCCCAACGGCTCGCTCTTTTCCGGCAGCGACATCAAACGCGCGGTGCAGACCGGGCAGGCACCCATCGGCGAGCGGCTCCTTTCGGCCCACGCGAATGAGAACCCTATGTTCGGGGTCGACTCGATTCCCTTCCTCGCCACCTCCTTCGACGACAGCAACAAGCTCGCCGCCGCTGCAAAGGACGCGATCGTCGCGGCGCTCGACGAACAGAACCTCGTCTATGTCTATTCCGTCCCATGGCCGCCGCAGGGCTTCTACTTCAAGAAGGAAGTGAACTCTGTCGCCGACATGGCAGGAGTAAAGTTCCGCGCCTATAACGCAGCCACCGCACGCATCGCCGAACTGGCTGGCATGACGCCAGTGCAGATCGAGGCGGCGGAACTCAGCCAGGCCTTGGCGACCGGTGTCGCAGAAAGCTTCATCTCGTCGGGCTCCACCGGTGTCGATTCCAAGGTCTGGGAAAGCCTCACGCATTTCTATGACGTGCAAGCCTGGCTGCCGCGCAACACGATCTTCGTGAACAAGGACAGCTTCAGCGCGCTCGACGAAGCCACGCAAGGCGCGATCATGGATTGCGGTGCCAAGGCCGCCGCCTCCGGCGAGGCGCGGGCGCGCGAGCTCACCGCCGGATACCTGAAGACGCTGGCCGAGAACGGCATGACCGTGTCCGAGCCTTCGGCGGAGCTGAAGGAAGGCCTCAAGGGGCTTGGTTCCACGATGACCGAAGAATGGATCGCCGCCGCGGGCGACAGCGGCAAAGCCGTGGTCGACGCCTATCAGGCGCAATAACCGGATCAAGACGCGTGCGGGTCAACACCCGCGCGCGTCACCCGGGACGGAGGACAGCCAAGTGGATCACCCAACCCGTGCCGGCACGCTGCGCCGGGCGCTCGACAGGATTTACGCCGCATCGGCGGCGCTGGCCGCGACCTGCCTCGTCGCCATGCTGGGCGTGATCGTCATGCAGATGATCGCGCGCTGGTCGGCCTTCACCTTCCCGGGCGCGACGGACTACGCGGGCTATCTCATGGCCGCCGCCTCCTTCCTCGCCTTCGCCAGCGCACTCAATTCCGGCGCCCATATCCGCGTCGGCCTCTTCCTTACCGCCCTCGGCGAGCGCCGGTACTGGGGCGAGCTTTGGTGCCTGCTCGTGGGCACTGCGGCAACGCTTTACCTCTCCTGGTACGCGGTCCGCCTGGTCTACTGGTCCTGGAAGCTCAACGATGTCAGCCAGGGCCAGGATGCGACGCCCCTCTGGATCGTGCAGACCCCGGTTGCTGTCGGAGCGATCCTGCTTGCCGTGGCGTTCACCGACAACCTGATCACGCTGATCCTGACCGGGCGCGACAACATCCGCGACGATGTCGCGGTTCAGAGCCAGGCGGAATAGGGGGCGGGGTATGGCACAGGAATTCTGGCCGCTGGCAATCTTCCTATTCACGCTCTTCCTGCTTTTGGGATCAGGCGTCTGGATCGGTCTGGCACTTCTCGGTGTCGCCTTCGTGGGGATGGAACTGTTCACCACCCGCCCCGTGGGCGACGCGATGATGACGACGATCTGGCGATCCTCCTCCTCCTGGTCGCTGACTGCGCTGCCGTTGTTCATCTGGATGGGCGAGATCCTTTATCGAACCCGATTGTCCGAGGATATGTTCCGCGGCCTCTCGCCCTGGATGGCGCGGCTGCCTGGGGGACTTCTACACACCAACGTGGTCGGGTGCACCGTCTTCGCCGCCGTTTCCGGATCGTCGGCGGCAACGCTGACGACGGTTGGCAAGATGTCGATCCCGGAACTGATGAGGCGCAACTATCCCGAACCGATGGTGATTGGCACTCTGGCCGGTGCTGCAACTCTCGGGCTGATGATCCCGCCCTCGCTGACGCTGATCGTGTACGGGGTCACGATCAATGAATCGATCTCGAAGCTCTTCATGGCCGGGATATTTCCGGGCCTCGTTCTCGCCTCGATGTTCATGGGCTATATCGCGATGTATTCTCGGCTCTCGTCACGGTTCGAACCGGCACCAGAACCCGACACGACCTTGACCCAAAAGCTGAGCAATTCCCGTTTCCTGATCCCCGTCCTCTTGCTGATCACGCTGGTGATCGGCTCGATGTATCTCGGCTTCGCCACGGCGACAGAGGCGGCGACCTTCGGGGTTCTTGGCGCAATGGCACTGGCCGCCGCGCAAGGCTCACTCACCTGGCAGAGCCTGAAGGAAAGCCTCATGGGCGCCACGCGCACCTCGGCCATGATCGCGCTGATCCTTGCGGGCGCGGCCTTCCTCTCGCTCTCCATGGGCTTCACCGGCCTGCCGCGCGCGCTCGCCACATGGATCGGCTCGCTGGGCCTGACCAAGCTGCAACTGCTGATGGCGCTTCTGGTCTTCTACATCGTGCTCGGCTGTTTCCTCGACGGCATTTCCTCGGTCGTGCTTACCATGGCGGTGGTGGAACCGATGATCCGTCAGGCGGGCATCGACATCATCTGGTTCGGCATCTTCATCGTCGTGGTGGTGGAGATGGCGCAGATCACGCCGCCCATCGGCTTCAACCTCTTCGTGCTGCAGGGCATGACGGGGCATGAGATGAACTTCATCGCCAAGGCCGCGATCCCGATGTTCCTGATCATGGTGGTGATGGTGTTCGTGCTGATCGCCTTCCCCGGCCTTGCCACCTGGCTGCCGGAGAACATCATCCAGCGCCCGGGCGGATGAGGCGCGGGGGGTGAACACGCTTGCAGCCGGACTGGCACTGGCAGCGCGGCACGGGCGGCTTCTGCTGATCCTCGGCCTTGTCGCGGGCGCGCTGCTGCCCGGGCTCGCATCGGCGCTGAAGCCGTGGTTGCAGGAACTGGTGGCGCTGCTCCTGTTTCTGGCCGCCTTGCGGGTGGGGCCCGACCGGGCGGCGGGATCACTCCGCGGCGCGGGGGCGACACTGGGCATGGTACTGGCCTATCAGATGGTCTTGCCGCTGGCAGTCGCCGCGCTTGCCCTCGTGTTCGGCATCGCCGGAACTTCCGCTGCCCTGGCCGTCATCCTCATGCTTTCCGCCCCTTCGATCTCGGGCAGCCCCAACCTGGCCATCCTGTCCGGTGCCGATCCGGCGCCGGCCTTTCGCCTCCTGATCCTCGGCACCGCCTTGTTGCCGCTGACCGTGCTGCCGGTGTTCCATATCCTGCCCGCGCTCGGCGACGGCGGACAGGTGGTCGGCGCCGCCCTTCGGCTTCTCGCGGTGATCGGCGGGGCCGGCGCGATGGCGTTTGCCTTGCGGCGCACTGTATTGCGCCGCCTCAGCGCAGAGCGTGTCGCGGCACTCGACGGCGCCGCCGCCCTCACCATGGCCATCGTCGTCATCGGCCTGATGTCGGCGGTGGGTCCGGCCCTGCGCTCTGCGCCGGTCACGCTGCTGGGCTGGCTCGGCTTCGCGTTTCTGGTGAATTTCGGCTTCCAGATCGCCGCCGCAATATGGCTCCGCCGGACCGGCGGGGGACCGGACCTGCCGGCAAAATCCATCGTCGCTGGCAATCGCAACATCGCGCTCTTCCTTGTCGCGCTGCCCCCGGCAACAACAGATCAATTGCTGATGTTCATCGGCTGCTATCAGGTTCCGATGTATACCACACCCTTGCTGCTGTCGGCCTTCTACCGGCGGATGTCCGGCGCGGCATCATGCACCCCGCACGCTCAGGAAGAAACGCGGTAATCCGTGATCCGGCCGCGGAAATAGGTCTCGTATCCCGACGGATAGACATAGCCCACCTCGCCCGTGCCCGGGATGCGGCGGTTGCCGATCCATGCATAATCGCCGAACGAACCGCGCCAGTCATAGGTCGCGGCATTGCCGTCGGCATCGCGGGCTGGCCGGCCCATTGCGTCCATCGCCACGATGTCGCCGGTCGGACCAAAACGGAAGACCACACGGGCCGTTCCCTCCTGCACGGTCATCCGGACCTCTGCCGCATCCGGCCCGGTCATGCGCCAGGCCAGATCGGGATTGCCGAGGATCGCGTCCGGTGCCCAAGGCAACTCGGCGAGATAGCGGTAGGCTTCCCCCAATGTGATATCCGCGCCTTTCATCTTCGCGACGGGAACCGTTCCGAACAGCCAGACCTGCAGCCAGCCCTCCGACCAGATATAGGCGTCGAGCACGCGCACCCAGACCGGCGAGACGCCGGTTTGTCGTGCCTCCCACAGGAAACCGGCCCGGCCCAAAGCGACAACCTGCCAGGCCAGAAAGGACCGGAATGGTCCACCCTTGCGTATCCGCAGCTCTCCGGACTGGTGAAAGGTGGCGATACGGTTTGGCGTTGCCGGATCGGCCCCGTTGCGCCGCGCGAAATCCGCGACCAGCGACGGCAGCGCCGCTTCGACATCACGAACCGGCACGCTGCTCTGCAGACGCTCGGCCAGCCCCAGAACATGCGCGCGGTGCCGACGGCTCGCCATGACCTGCGCCACGATGAGAGCCAGAGACACCAGGACAAGCACATATAATGCTGTCTCCATTCCCTCCCCGGCGTTTGAACCACCCGAAACGGATTATGACGGCGCTGGCCGCGTATGACCAGAAGCGCGTTGTGAAGGAGTCGGTTTCCCGCCACCTTCATGAAATCCAAGAAAGTGCTTAGCGTATTTTAGCGAAAAGTTTGTCTTGCCTTGCGGGACCGTTCCGCGCTTCATGGATGAAGGGAGGCGCGACATCCGCTTTACGCCGCATCGGGCGGATGCGTAACTGGCCAGAAATGGGAGAAGGCGGCGGGTTCATTCCATGAACGACATAGCGTTTCTTTTGAACGGAACGCCAGTGACCGTCTCGGGCGAGCGCCCGACGAGGACACTACTGGATTGGCTGCGCGAGGTCCGCGGTCTCACCGGAACCAAGGAAGGATGCAACGAAGGCGATTGTGGCGCCTGCACCGTCATGGTCACGGATGACCAGGGGACGCGCGCGTTGAATGCCTGCATCCTCTTCCTGCCGCAGTTGCACGGGCGTGCTGTCCGCACCGTCGAGGGTCTGACCGGTCCAAACGGCGAGGCGCATCCGGTCCAGGCCGCGATGGTCGAAAAGCATGGCAGCCAGTGCGGCTTCTGCACGCCGGGCTTCGTTATGTCGATGGCCGCAGCCCAGAAGAACGGCGCGAAGGATCACGATGATCAGCTTGCCGGCAACCTTTGCCGCTGCACCGGTTACGCGCCGATCATCCGCGCGGCCGAGGCCGCTGCCGCGATGCCGGTGCCCGACTGGATGGATGAGAATCTGGGGGCGTTGACCGGGGATGCCGCCCCCTTCGCGCCCGCGAATTCGGACGAACTGGCGGAATGGTACGCGAACCATCCCGACGCCGTCCTTGTCGCGGGCGCGACCGATGTCGGACTTTGGGTGACAAAACAATTGCGCGACCTGCCGGATGTCGCCTTCCTTCACGCCTGCACCGATCTGCAACGGATCGAGAAGGCCGAGGGCGGCTGGCGCGTCGGCGCGGGCGTGACCATCGCCGCGCTGCGCCGGGCGGTGGCCGGCAGCCATCCGTCTTTCGCCGAGCTTCTGCGCCGCTTCGCCTCTGAACAGGTGCGCGGCGCTGCCACGATCGGC
>JAUIDM010000255.1 GCA_030428915.1 Alphaproteobacteria bacterium
GATGGGACGGCTTTGGGGTGGTTGTGCAGGCATACGGCCGCCGCGCGGGCGCGGTGCTCGACTGGCTCTACGCGCTGTCGGAACGGCTTGACCGCAAGATCATGGTGCGTCTGGTCAAAGGCGCCTATTGGGATGCCGAGGTCAAGCGCGCCCAGGTCATGGGGCTGGAGGACTTCCCGGTCTTCACCCGCAAGGAAGCGACGGATGTAAGCTACATCGCCAATGCGAAAAAGCTCTTGTCGATGACCGACCGCATCTATCCGCAATTCGCCACCCACAATGCCCACACCGTTGCCGCGATCCTCGACATGGGCGCAGGCAAGCCATTCGAATTCCAGCGCCTGCACGGCATGGGTGAGCGGCTGCATGACATCGTCTTGAAGCGCGACAAGACCCGCTGCCGCATCTACGCTCCGGTCGGTGCGCATCGCGACCTTCTGGCCTATCTTGTCCGCCGTCTCCTGGAAAACGGCGCCAACTCCTCCTTCGTGAACCAGATCGTGGATGAGGACGTGTCGCCCGAAGAGGTCGCGGCCTGCCCGTTCGACGCGGTTGAGGCGATGCTGCCGGGGCTTTCGAACAGGGCGATCCGGAAGGGGCCGGACCTGTTCGCGCCCGAGCGGCGTAACTCGACCGGCTTCGATCTGACTGACGCGCCCACTCTAGCGCTGATCGACACCGCACGTGAGGAATACGCCAAGACTGAATTCGCCGCCCAGCCGCTGCTGGCCTGCAAGGTCGAAGGGCTGAAGCCGCGCCGGGTACTGAACCCGGCAACGGGCCAGCTTGTCGGCCGCGTGACCGACGCCTCGTCCAAAGATGTCGACAACGCGCTGGCCGCCGCGAAACCGTGGAAGGCCAGCCCGGCCGAGCGTGCCGCCGTGCTGAACCGCGCCGCCGACCTCTACGAGGAAAACTTCGGCCCCATCTTCGCGCTTCTGGCGCGTGAGGCCGGCAAGTCGCTGATGGATGCGGTGGCCGAGTTGCGCGAAGCGGTGGATTTCCTGCGCTACTACGCGGCGCGGGGGCTGGAGCTGAAGCAGCCGCCGCTGGGCATTTTCACCTGCATCAGCCCCTGGAACTTCCCGCTGGCGATCTTCACCGGCCAGCTTTCGGCCGCCCTTGCCGCCGGCAACGCCGTGCTGGCGAAACCCGCCGAGCAGACACCGCTGATCGCCGCCCATGCCGTTGCGCTTCTGCACAAGGCCGGGGTCCCGGCTTCCGCCCTGCAACTCCTGCCCGGTGACGGCGCGACCGTCGGTGCAAAGCTGACCTCCGACGGCCGCGTCAACGGGGTCTGCTTCACCGGCTCGACCGACACCGCGATGCTGATCCGCAAGGCGATGGCAAAACACCTCGCCCCGGGCGCGCCGCTGATCGCCGAAACCGGCGGGCTGAACGCGATGATCGTCGATTCGACAGCTTTGCCTGAACAGGCGGTGCGCGACATCGTCGCGTCGTCCTTCCAGTCGGCCGGTCAGCGCTGCTCGGCTTTGCGCTGTCTTTATGTGCAGGAAGATATCGCCCCCCATTTCACCGACATGCTCTTTGGCGCGATGGAGGAACTGACCGTCGGCGATCCGTGGCACCTGTCCACGGATGTCGGCCCGGTCATCGACGAGGAAGCCGAACAGGGCATCCGCGCCCATATCGAAAAAGCGCGGAAAGAGGGGCGCCTGCTGCGGCAGCTTTCGACCCCCCGGAACGGCCATTTCATCGCCCCGACAGTCATCCGGGTGAAAGGCATCGCCGACATGAAGCGCGAGATCTTCGGCCCGGTCCTGCATGTCGCGACCTTCGATGCCGACAAGCTGCCGAAGATCATCGACGACATCAACGCCACCGGCTATGGGCTGACCTTCGGGCTCCATACACGCATCGACAACCGCGTGCAGGAACTGACCGAGGCGCTGCATGTCGGCAACATGTATGTCAACCGCAACCAGATTGGCGCGGTGGTCGGTTCGCAGCCCTTCGGCGGCGAGGGGCTTTCGGGCACCGGCCCCAAGGCTGGCGGGCCGGAATACCTGCACCGCTTCACCCAGCCCGGCAAGCCGGGCAAGGCCGGAAAGGACGACAGCAAGGCAGACCCCGCAAAGGTGCAGGCCGCGTTGAACGCCGCCCCGCTTCCGGCGATCCTGACCCGCATCGACCTGCCCGGTCCCACCGGGGAATCGAACCGCCTCACTCTTCTGGCCCGCGCGCCCTTCCTTTGCCTTGGGCCCGGCCGCGAGGCGACCGAGGCGCAGGCCGAGGCGATCCACGCGCTCGGCGGGCAGGCCATAGCGGTGGCGGGCATGCTCGACCCGCAGGCGCTGACAACGCTCAAGGGCTTCGCCGGTGTGCTCTGGTGGGGCGGAGAGGATCAGGCGCGCGCCTACAACGAGGCGCTCGCGGGCCGCGACGGCCCAATCCTGCCCCTGATCACCGCCATGCCCGATCTTGGCCATGTCGCGCATGAACGCCATGTCTGTGTCGACACCACGGCCTCGGGCGGCAACGCCCAGCTTCTGGCCGAGGCTGGTAACGCTTGACGCCCTCGCGCGGATCGGAAAACGTGACGCCATGTTTCCGATCCGCGACCACAACCCGTCGAACCGGACGCCGTACGTCGTCTATGCGCTGATCGCCGCGAACCTGATCGCGTTTCTGCTGGAACTGCCATACCTCGGCAGCGACCGCGCAGCGGATGCCTTCTTCCGCGACTGGGCGATGATTCCGGCGGCGGTGACACAGGGCGGGGAAGTGCACGGCATCTTCACCTCGATGTTCCTGCATGCGGGTTTCATGCATCTCGCAGGCAACATGCTCTTTCTCTGGATCTTCGGCGACAACATGGAGGATCAGCTCGGCCATCTCGGCTTCCTGATCTTCTACATCGCTGCTGGTGTGGCGGCCGCCCTTGCACACATCGCCGCCGACCCCGGCTCCGTTATCCCGACCGTCGGTGCTTCCGGCGCCATCGGTGGGGTGATGGGCGGCTACCTGCTCCTGTTTCCCCGGGCGCGGGTCGACATCCTCATCATCTTCGTCGTCTTCTTCCGGGTCTTCACCATTCCTGCCTTCGTCATGCTGGGCCTCTGGTTCGCGATGCAGATCTTCTCCGGCGTCGCGACGCCGACCACGGGCGGCGGGGTGGCCTATTGGGCCCATGCCGGAGGGTTTATCGCCGGGATCGTGTTTGCCCTGCCGACATGGCTGAAGCGCGGGGCAAAACGCTATTGGCGACAAACCGAAGGCCACCCGCCGCATCCGGAAACCCGTTACTCGCCGTCGAACATCCCGATCGTCAGGAGACGCCGCAAATGACCCTTCCCGAGATCAGGACACCGCATCGCGCCACCTGCCATTGCGGCGCGGTAGAGCTTGAAGTGACGCTATCTGAAGGGCTGGACAGCGCGCGGCGCTGTGATTGTTCCTTTTGCGCCCGGCGCGGCGCCATCGCGGTTTCGGCGCCTTTGGACGGGGTCAAGGTGGTGAAAGGCGCCGACAACCTGACCCTTTACACCTGGAACACCGGCACGGCGAAACACTATTTCTGCAAGACCTGCGGCATCTACACGCATCACCGACGCCGCTCAAACCCCAACGAATACGGCGTGAACGCCGCCTGCCTCGAGGGGATCAATCCGCGTGACCTCGGCCCCGTCGAATGGACCGACGGCATCAACCACCCGTCCGACCGGACCTGATCACTTTCTGTCTGATAGTACTCTCGGGGGTGCGGGGGCAGTCAGCCCCCACCTCTGTCATTCGGGCGCGCGTAGGGTCTTTGCCAATGCACCGAACAATTCGCCATTCGCCGCTATGACGGAACCGCTTTCGAAGATGTCGCGCCCTTCGCGAACGGCTTCGACGAAACCGCCCGCCTCACGCACCAGCACAAGACCCGCCGCCATGTCCCAGGCGTTCAGCTCACGCTCCCAGTAACCGTCATAGCGGCCTGCCGCGACATAGGCGAGGTCGAGCGCGGCCGAACCCATGCGCCGCACACCTGCCGTGGCCGGCATCAGACGGGCCAGATCACGCATCATCGCGGGCAGCGTCTTTTTCGCGCCGAAGGGGATGCCGGTGGCAAACAGCGCCTCGCCCATCGCGCGGCGACCAGAGACACGAATGCGGCTTTCATTCATCCAGGCGCCCGCGCCCTTTTCGGCCCAAAACAGCTCGTCCTTCGCCGGATCGAAGATGACACCCGCCACGACCTCGCCCTTGTGCTCCAGCGCGATGGAGACGGCCCAATGCGGCAGGCCGTGCAGAAAATTCGTCGTTCCGTCGAGGGGATCGACGATCCAGCGGCGCGTCGGGTCGGTACCGTCGACGGCCTCGGATTCTTCTCCGACCCAACCGTAGGTCGGACGGGCCCCCATCAGCTCATCGCGGATGATCTTTTCCGCCGCCGTATCGGCGCGGCTGACGAAATCGCCCGCCCCCTTGACCGAGACCTGAAGGTTCTCGACCTCGCGGAAATCCTTGACAAGCGAGCGGCCCGCCTTGCGCGCGGCCTTGATCATAAGGTTGAGGTTGGCACTGCCTTGCATCGGTCATCACTCCGGCGGATCAGGGGGCGGCTATACGCGGGGAAACCCGCGATGTGAAGCCCAATTCAGCCCGCGCGCCGTGCCAGAACCTGCTTCAGAAGGGTCGGCCGGTCGGTCATCAACCCGTCGACGTCCATGTCCAGTAGCCGTTCCATCTCGGCTTCCTCGTCCACGGTCCACACGTGGACCTGAACGCCGTTTGCGTGGGCGGCGCGGACAAAGCGCGGTGTGACAATCGGGATGCCCCGAAAGGCTGTGGGCACCTGTACGGCGGGAAAGTCCGGTCGCCGCGCGGGCAGCGCCCAACCGTGCAGCCAAAGGCCCAGAACGCCCGAATGGGCGGGCGACCAGCAAAGTCCGGGGCCGAGCAGCTCGCGCAATCTTTGGGTACGCTTGACCTCGAAGGCTCCCACACACACCCGGTCCAACGCACCGGCGCGGGTGATCGCCCGCGCGATCGGTTCGACCGCCGCATCGGCCTTGGCCTCCAGATTGATCCGCAGGTCCGGCCATGCCGCCAGCAGATCCTCTAGAAGTGGGATCGTTTCACCACCCTTGGTGCGGCGTCGGCTGAGGTCTGCCCATGTGAGGTCCGCGACCCGCTCAGGGTCCCCAGTCATGCGGGTCAGCGTATCGTCGTGAAAGATCACCGCCACGCCGTCGCTTGTCGCCTGCACATCGGTCTCAATATAGCTGTAGCCTAGACCCACCGCATGTGCGAATGCCGCCATCGTGTTCTCTTCGGCTTCCAGCGACCCGCCGCGATGGGCAAAGGCGATGGGCCCGTCGTGATTGAGAAACGGATGCAATGCCCGGGTACTGACCATATCCCCTCCTGGCAGGGATCATGCGATCCGGTACGGCCTTCGTGCAAGCCCCGTCATCCCCGCGCTGTGACGAAGCGCAACATGCACAAAACCGCAATCGCGGCAAACGGCAGACTGCCCGCAAAGATCACCCGGGCGACATGCGCGGCGGCATCTGGCCCCGCTGCAGCACTGAACCCGGCGGCATTGGCGAAGATGCCCACGGCAGAGGCGCCGAAGGCGTAGCCAAGACGACTGATCGTCGGCAAGCTGGCGCTCAGCCGGTCGGCATCCTCGGCGCGGACAAGCCGGGTGCCGCGGCGCAGGATGAAGGTCCAGGACAGGCCAAAGCCCAGCCCCTCGCAGGCAGAGAAAACAGCGATCAATCCGACGGGACCGTGCGGCACCGCGTAAAGCAGCCCAACAACACTGAGGAAGATGAGGCACAAACCGGCCGCGATGATCTTGGGATCGTGCCGTTCAGCCAGACCCGAGGACAGGACTGCCCCGACCGTCC
Source organism: Alphaproteobacteria bacterium (assembly GCA_030428915.1). Classification (GTDB taxonomy): domain Bacteria; phylum Pseudomonadota; class Alphaproteobacteria; order Rhodobacterales; family Rhodobacteraceae; genus Albidovulum. Next base: position 5,865 of record JAUIDM010000255.1, read on the forward strand.
AGGCGATGGAGACCGCCGCAACAACATAGCCCGCGATCAGGGGCGGGGTGTTGTGGATCAGCGCCATCAGCAGCGGTCCATATGTCGCCAGTCCCATTGTCGCAATGCTGATCGTCAGCACCATGACCAGCGCGGCCCCTGCCGGGTCGCGCGGGTCGAATGCGCGGCGGGGCAGAAGCCGGTCAACCTTGCTCCGGCCATCCAGCCGGATGAACAGACCCAACGCGAGAAGTCCCGCCACCAACGACGCCGCCATGCCGCCCGGCGTTCCGGTGATCCCTGCATAGGCAACCGCCACCACCGCGAGGCTGAGAAGCCCAAGCCGCCGGAATGGTATCCGCTCCTTTCCCGACATGTCGCCGGCAGGACCATCCGCGGGTGCCAGCCCGAACCAGATCCAGAGGGCAAGACCGAATGCCTGAAGGCCGAAGACGGCAAAACCCGCCCGCCAGCTGGCATAGGTAACGAAGAGCCCGCCGAAAAGCGGCCCGAGAAAGGCCGATGTGCCCCAGATGACCGACATCGACGCCATGACACGGGGAATCAGCCGCGCCGGGAACAGCCGACGGG
>JAUIDM010000256.1 GCA_030428915.1 Alphaproteobacteria bacterium
ATGATGGACACCGCACCGCAGCAGACCTGATCGCCAAGGGCGTCGAGGTCGTCGCCGTCATTGACAGCCGCTCTGACGCGCCGCACATCGCCGAGTGTGAGCTTCTGTCCGGGGCGCAAGTCGTCGACAGCAAAGGCCGACTGGGCCTTACCTCTGTAACGGTGCGGACCGCCGACGGCGCGACGCGTACGTTGGAATGCGGTGCCCTCGGCGTTTCGGGCGGCTGGAATCCCAATGTCCATCTGACCTGCCATCAGCGCGGACGGCCGGAATGGAACGAGGCGCTCGCCGCCTTCGTCCCCGGCAAGGATCTGCCGCAGGGCATGTCGGTCGCCGGTGCCGCAAACGGGGCATTCTCCACCGCAGCGGCCCTCGCATCCGGCGCGGCGGGCGCCGCCGCCGCGCTTTCGGACCTCGGCATCACGGCCAAGGGCGCCGACCTGCCCGAGGCCGAGGACGCGCCGGTGAACCTCACCCCCTTCTGGTACGTCAAGGGTTCCGCCCGCGCCTGGATCGACCAGCAGAACGACGTCACCGTCAAGGACGTCAAGCTCGCCCACCAGGAAGGCTATCGTTCGGTCGAGCATCTGAAACGCTACACGACGCTCGGCATGGCGACGGATCAGGGCAAGACCGCGAATATGGGCGGGCTGGCGGTGATGGCCGAGATGACCGGCAAGTCGATCCCCGAAACCGGCACCACGATCTTCCGCCCGCCCTATACGCCAGTTCCGATCGCGGCCTTTGCCGGGCGCTCGGCTGGCAAGGATTTCCGCCCCATCCGGCTGACGCCCAGCCACAAATGGGCCACCGAGCAGGGCGCGGTTTTCGTCGAGGTCGGCATGTGGCTGCGGGCGCAGTGGTTCCCGCGCCCCGGCGAAACCCACTGGCGGCAATCGGTGGACCGCGAGGTTCTGGCGACGCGAAAATCGGTCGGCATCTGCGACGTGACCACGCTTGGCAAGATCGACGTGCAGGGCACCGATGCAGCCGAGTTCCTGAATAAAGTCTATGCCAACGCCTTCGCAAAACTCGCCGTCGGCAAGGTCCGATACGGGCTGATGTTGCGTGAAGACGGGATGGTGATGGATGACGGCACGACTGCGCGTCTCGCCGAGGATCACTTCGTAACCACGACGACCACGGCCAATGCGGTCAGCGTGTACCGGCATATGGAGTTCTGTCGGCAGTGTCTCTGGCCGGATATGGACGTTCAGCTGATCTCAACCACCGAAGCCTGGGCCCAGTATTCCGTCGCGGGACCGAATGCCCGGAAACTCCTGCAAAAGATCGTGGATTCGGAGCACGACATCTCGAACGAGGCCTTCCCCTACATGGCCTGCGGCGAGATCACTGTCTGCGGTGGCTTGCGCGCACGGCTGTTCCGTATCTCGTTCTCGGGCGAGCTGGCCTATGAGATCGCCGTGCCCACCCGCTATGGCGACGGGCTGATCCGCAAGATGGTCGAGGCCGGGCGCGAATTCGACGCCGTGGTCTACGGAACCGAAGCGCTTGGTGTCATGCGGATCGAAAAGGGACACGCCGCCGGGAACGAGTTGAACGGGACGACGACCGCCCTGAACCTCGGCATGGGCGGGATGGTATCGAAAAAGAAGGACTCCATCGGCTCGACGCTCTCGGAGCGTGTCGGTCTCAACAGCGATGACGCACTGAACCTTGTCGGCTTCCGCCCGGTGAACCAGAGTGAAAGTTTCGCCGCCGGATCGCACCTGATCAACGAGGGCGCAGAGGCGAATGCCGTGAACGATCAGGGCTATCTGACGTCAGTCGCCTATTCGCCGAACCTGGGCTACACCGTCGGCCTCGGCTTTCTCAGGAACGGCGCGAACCGAAAGGGTGAGGTGCTGCGTGCAGTCAATCCTGTCGGCCGCGCCGAAACCAGGGTCGAAGTCGTAAGCGCCCATTTCATTGATCCGGAAGGAGAGCGTCTGCGTGTCTAATCTGGCATTCATCTCGCCCTTGGGCGCCAGGTCGCCGAAAGAGGTTCGGGTCTCCGGCATCACGATCACCGAAGTGACCGACACGGCATTGGCCTCGGTCGCTTGCCGCCTGGGACACCAGAAAACGTTCGAGACCGTCGCACGGGAATTTTTCGGAGTGGCCCTGCCGTCGCCCGGAAACTGGTCGGCAGGCGCGGAATATTCCCTGATCTGGACCGGCCCCGACCAATGGTTCGCCGAGGCGCCGTTTGAATCGCACGAAGACATCTCGCGGATCGTGAAGGCCGGTCTGGGTGACATCGCGTCAGTCACCGAGCAGACGGACGGGTGGGCACGCTTCGACATTGTCGGCGCCAATACGGTCGACATGTTCGAACGCCTCTGCGCTGTCAACACGCGACAGATGAAAACCGGCCAGGCGACGCGCACCGTGATCGAGCATCTCGGCTGCTTCCTGATCTGCCGTGAGACCGGCAGCTGGTTCAGCGTGATTGCCCCGCGATCATCGGCAGCATCCATGCTTCACGCCCTCGAAGGGGCAGCGCGTAGTGTTGCCTGATGCACTATGTCGATGGAAGCGGCCGATTGCCTTCGACGCGGAAAGCATTGATCGTGCTTCGATCATCCTGAGGCGTGACGCCGAATTCATCGCGATAATGCCTGAGCAGGGGCTTGACCGTTTCATAGCCCACCGCCGCCGCGATTTGCGGCAGGCGATCACGGGAGTACAGCACAAGCTGGCGCGCCGCCTTCATCCGCAACGTGCGATAGTAGCGTGACGGACTTTTCCCGGTCGCGGTCTTGAACTGACGCTCCAGTTGCCGGGCCGAGATCCCGACTTCACGCGCCAGCGCTTCCAGGCCCACAGGTTCCGCGAGGTTGCGCGCGAAAATGCCGAGTGCCTTCTCCACCGCCTTTGGCAACATGTCCGCTGTCGTGTCGCGCCGGAATGTCGGTATCTTCTGTCGCACCCCCTGACCGCGCACCAGCGGATGCTGGAACCAGCATGCAACCTCGGTTGCGACTCCGTTTCCCAGGCGCTCTTCGACAAAATGCAGCATCAGGTCAAACGCCGCCGTCGCCCCGGAGACCGTGTAACGCTGTCGGTCAAGCACGATGACGTCATCGCGCATCTCGAGATCCGGAAACTCGGTCGCGAAGGCTGCCTCGTAGCACCAGTGAACCGAGCAGACGTGCCCGTCGAGGAGCCCCGACCGCGCGAGCGGAAACACACCGCCGCTGACGCCGCCCATCGCAACGCCGTGACGTGCCAGCCTCCGCAAATGCCCATTGGAGTTCGTGCGGTTTTCGAACGCGGACATCGGGCTACTGAGAAGGAACAGACTGTCGATCCCCGTGGCGTCACCCAGCGCAACATCGGCTTCAAATCCGACATGAGCGCTCGATTCAACGCGATCTCCGTTTTCCGAAATGATCTTCCAGGCAAAGGCCCGGCAATCGGCAATTTCGTTGGCCGCGCGCAGGGGCTCGATCATCGACGTCAGGCAAGACATGGGGAACCCTGGAAAAATCAGGAATCCAATGGTCGTGGCGCGTTGAATTTCTGTCATTGTTTTCTTACCATCAGGAAACATGGCCCTTGCCTAGTCTCGTCAGCAGACCAATATTGAGCAAATGGATTTGTCGGTTTCAATCACGATGCGGCCGGATGGCCCGCATGGCAATCGGGACAAGTTATGAGCGCAGCAGTTTTGGGTCAGGATCCGCACCGTGTCAGAGAGGAACGCGAAAACGTCCTTGAAGTTGCGATCGGTCGCGAAGTGCGGGCTTTTCGACATCAGACGGGAATTACCGTCGCCGAATTGTCTAAACGAACCGGCCTGTCCATCGGCATGCTGTCGAAGATCGAGAACGGCAACACTTCGCCGTCTCTCTCGACGCTGCAATCTTTGGCCCATGCTCTGAGTGTGCCTCTGACCTCGTTCTTCCGCCGGTTCGAGGACGTCCACAATGCCGTTCACACCAAATCCGGCGAAGGCGTGGAAATCGAACGGCGCGGGACGCGAGCGGGGCATCAGTACAATCTCCTTGGCCATCTCGGTTCCAATTCCACGGGCGTTCAGGTGGAACCCTATCTCATAACGCTGACCTCCGATTCCGACGTGTTTCCGACCTTCCAGCACGAGGGGATCGAGATGCTTTACATGCTGGAAGGCGAGGTCGACTATCGCCACGGGAGCGAGGTCTATCCCCTGAAACCCGGTGATACGCTGTTCTTCGACGCCGATGCCCCGCACGGTCCAGAGGTTCTGGTGAAGCTTCCGGCCCGCTACCTGTCGATCATCTCTTACGTTCAGGGCAAATAGCGATCAGTCCGGCCAGACCCCGGGCGAGGTCGGTGAACCGTCGTCGAATTTGGACAGGTAGTCGACGATCAGCGGACGGTTGCGGATAAAGCCCTTGTAGGTCGCAAGTTCCTCCGGCAGGTCGCGGATCACCCGGTGCAGGCGGCGGCCCCATTTAGGCACTGTTACGAGGTCCTCCAGCCGGATCAGGTAGCAGCGGATCGGAAAGACCAAGGCGTTCGAACGCGGCAGTCGGAAGAAGGTCTGCAACTCCACACGCAGATGCTGCTTCTCGCCCACATTCTCCGGCGTCAGCGTGGTCTTCTGCACGCCCCATTTGTGATAGTTCTCGGGGCTCGTATCCAGCAACGGATTGACCGTCATCGTCCAGTTCAACCGCCGTGCAGGCGCGCCCTGCTGAATATTCAGAAGGAATTTCAGCGCACGCTTGAAGACGCCCATTTCATGCGCCAGCGGCACCGGCGCGTGCCATTCGAAGAAGTTCATGCCGATGTCGAAATCAAGGCTCCAGTCGGCTTGCGTCGTTACCATCCCGGCATCCATCCACAGATTGTCGTCGCGCTGGTCGAGCACGGCGAAATCGCCCTGTGTCTGGCGGGTGATGTATTCCATGGGGCCGTAGGGCAGGGTGGTTTCGTCCATGAAGGTGAACTTGTGGTCGATGCCAAGGGGCCGGTTGATCCAGTGCCAGTTGTTGCCGTCGCGGTGAAGTTCGAAGAGGTCCGGATAATCCTCGGACTTCGCCACCATGATCAGTTCCAGCAGGTCCCAGCCAGCCAGCGTCATATGCGGCAGCGACTGGCAGCGCAGCGGATCTTCGGCCAGAACGATGGCGCGGTCCTTCATCTCGGACACGTAGTGCTCGTCTACATCGAAGCGGTTTTCATAGACCGATCCTTCGCGCCCGCCCTTATGCGGCTCCATGTTCACCGAATACATGTAGCTGTCTTCATGGAACGGGAACGGAAAGCGCCGGATCGCCCATTCCGAATTTCGGAAGGTGTAGTCGTCGCGGAAGGTCTCGTCGCGGAATTGGATGCTCATTTCCCAGTCTCCTAGCGGTCCAGGACCAGTTTCTTGCCCTCGAAGCGGCTGACGCAGGGCATGATCTTGCCGCAGCCCTTGCGCTGGTCGTCCTCCAGCCAATGGTCGCGGTGAATGAAGGTGCCGTCATGTTCCAGCACGTCGGTTTCACACTGCCCGCAGGCGCCGCCCCGGCAGAGATAGGGCGCATCGACGCCCGCCGCCTCGATGGCTTCCAGAAGGCTTTGATGTTCGCCGACATGTACGGTCTTTTTCGATTGCGCGAGGTAGACCTCGAACGGCTTGCCTGACTGCGGGGCGAGGAATTCCTCGGAATGCACGGCTTCATCCGGCCATCCGAGCCGCCTGGCAGTCTCCAGCACCCAGTGGATCATGCCTTTCGGGCCGCAGACATAGACATGCGTGCCCAAGGGCTGGCCGTCCAGAAGATGCTCTAGGTCTATCGCCTGTTTCTGGTCGTCGTAATAGATATGGACGTGCTCAGGATGCTTCGCGGTCAGTTCATCGACATAGGATCCCAGCGCCTTCGTCCGCACCGAATAGTGCAGTTCGAACCTGCCGTTCATGGCTGAAAGCTGCTTGATCTGGGCGAGGAATGGCGTGATGCCGATTCCGCCCGCCAGCATCAGATGCTTTTTCGCCCGCAGATCGAGCGAGAAGAGGTTGACCGGATAGCTCAGCACCATCTGGTCGCCGGGCTTGACGTTCCGGTGCATGAACAGCGAACCGCCGCGCCCTTCCTCATCCCGCCGGACCGAGATCGTATAGGCACTCTGATCGCGCGGGTCGGACATAAGTGAATAGGGGTTGAGGCGGGTGATATCGCCATCCTTCATCTCGACCACGGTATGGGCGCCGCCCGAGAAGGTCGGCAGCGGCCCGCCATCAGAGCGGACGAAGCGAAAGCGTTTCACCAGGTCGTTGACCTCGACCACATCAGTGACCGTCACGGCGATCTTTTCGGTTCCCGCGCTCATTTGTACAGCTCCACCGGTTCAGGCACCTCGCCGGGGTCCTCGGCGTCGATGC
>JAUIDM010000257.1 GCA_030428915.1 Alphaproteobacteria bacterium
CCGCGGCAACGCTGGCCGCATCTTCCAGCGAATGGGCAGAGGTGTATTCCGAAGGCAGCATGACGCAGTGCACATTTTCCGGCCCGATCGCGTCAGCGGCAACGGTGGCCACAAGCGCCGAATCGACCCCGCCCGACAGGCCCAGCAGAACCTTGCCGAACCCGGTCTTGCCCAGATAGTCGCGCAAGCCCTGCACCATGGCCCGGTAGTCCTGCTCCCATTCATCGGGCCGCGCATCAAGCCCGGTGCGCAAGGCCCGCCACCCCGTCTCACCCCGCTCGAAATCCAGATGCCGGATGCATTCGTCGAAAACCGGCATCTGCATGGCCAGCTCCGCGCCCGGGTTCAGCACGAAACTGCCGCCGTCAAAGACCTGATCGTCCTGCCCGCCGACCATGTTGAGGTAGACGAGCGGCAGGCCCGTTTCGATGACCCGGGCGACCATGACGTTCACCCGAACCTCGTATTTGTTGCGGTAGTATGGCGAGCCATTGGGGACCAGCAGGATCTCCGCCCCCGTCTCAGCCAGCGTTTCGGTCACGTCGTCGAACCAGGCATCCTCGCAGATCGGCGTTCCGATGCGGATGGGTCCGACCTGATAGGGGCCATTGATCGGGGCAGAGGTAAAGAGGCGTTCCTCGTCAAAGACCGTCTCGTTCGGCAGATGATGCTTGAGGATGCGGGCCGCGACCTTGCCGTCTTTCAGCACGTAATAGGCGTTGTAGAGACCTGTTTCATCGCGAAAGGGGCCGCCGACACCAAGCGCCGGGCCATCGGCGCAGGTCTCGGCCAGCCGCGCGATCTCGGCCATCGCGTCGGCGACGAATGCGGGCTTCAGCACCAGATCCTGCGTCTGATAACCGGTGATGAACATCTCCGTCAGCGCGACCATGCCCGCCCCGGCCTCCCGGCCCGCCTCCCAGGCGGCGCGGACCTTGGCTGCATTCGCGGCAAGCGCCCCCACGGTCGGATTGAGCTGGGCGAGGGTCAGGCGAAAGGTCTCGGGCATCGGCGCGTTCCATATTGCTTTCGATCCTCATAGCAGACCCCGACGCGGGGAAAAGCCATCCCGCCCCGGCAGCCCGCCGCCGGCCCCGCTTTCCGATGGCTTGTCAGCGCGCGACACGGCCTCTAGGCTCTTGCGCGGGTGACACATCAGGGGTTGGCCACCCGGGCGCGATCATTGCGCGGCCGGGACGGCCTCAGAACCCGAATGACGACTGAGAAGGAAGGCAGACCATGACGCGACGGAGCGGAGCGGGACTGAAGACGGCACTCGCCCTGGTGATGGCCCTCGCCACCGGACCCGCCTTGGCGCAGGAGGTGCAGACCAAGGAATACGACGACGGCGGCATCTATGAAGGCACCTTCAAGGACGGTAAGCAGCACGGACAGGGAACCTACCGCCTGCCCAATGGCTATGAATATGACGGCGAATGGGTCGAGGGCGAGATCCTCGGCCAGGGTACCGCACGCTATCCCAACGGCTCGGTCTATGAGGGCCAGTTCGTGAAGGGCAAACCGCACGGCAAGGGCAAGATCACCTTTGCCGATGGCGGGGTCTATGATGGCGACTGGGTCGAGGGCGAGATCGAGGGACAGGGCACCGCGTCCTACGAAAACGGCTCCACCTATACCGGTGGCTTCCGCAAGGCCCTGCATCACGGCAAGGGACGCATGGAAACGCCGGGCGGCTATACCTATGACGGCGACTGGGTCGACGGGGTCAAGGAAGGCGTGGGCAAGATCACCTATCCTGACGGCGCCACCTATGAGGGTGACATGCTGCGCGGTCAGCGCGCCGGTCAGGGCAAGCTCATCCTGCCCGACGGTCTGACCTACGACGGCGCCTGGGCCGGGGGTGAGATGAGCGGCGAGGGCACGCTCACCCAGCCCAATGGCGATGTATACGAAGGCCGCTTCGCCGCCGGCAAACGGCAGGGGCCGGGCAAGGTCACCTACTCAAACGGCGATGTCTATGAAGGCGAATTCGCCGCCGATCAACGCCACGGCAAGGGCGCCTTCCGGGGCGCAGACGGTTATGTCTATGAGGGCGACTGGGTCGAAGGACGGATTGAGGGCACGGGGCGTGTCACCTATCCCGACGGTTCGGTCTATGAAGGCCAGTTCGCGGCCGATCTGGCCAATGGGCAGGGCAAGATCACCTATCCCGACGGCGCCACCTATGAAGGCCAGTGGAAAGATGGCGTGATCGAGGGCGAGGGCGTGGCGCGCTATGCCAACGGGCTCGTCTACGAAGGGGGATTCAAGGCCGGCAAGAACCACGGCAAGGGCACGATGACCTATCCCGACGGCTATTCCTATGCCGGAGACTGGACGGACGGTCAGCGCGGTGGCCAGGGCGTCGCGACTTATGCGGACGGCACCGTCTATACCGGCGGCTTCGAGAACGGCCAGCGCCACGGTCAGGGCGAAATCGTGATGCCCGATGGCTTCCGCTATAACGGCGGCTGGCAGGCGGGCGAGATACATGGCGAGGGGGTCGCGACCTATCCCAACGGCGACGTCTATGAGGGCAGCTTTGCCTCAGGCAAGCGGCAGGGCCAGGGCGTGATGCGCTACGCCTCGGGCGAGGTCGCCTCTGGCACCTGGACCGACGGCGCGCTGACCGAACCCGCGCCGGCATCCGACACCCCGCCCGCCGACGCGGCAGCGGAACCGTCGGAAGGGACGGCCCCTTCCGAACCGGAAGCGGCGGGGACGGCGAACTGACCGGCCCGGTCGTCCGGGATGGGGTTCAACCCCACCCGGTCCCCGACGAAGAAAGTGCACGCATCTCCGTCATCACCTTCGCATAGCACGGGCTGAGTCCGTTCTTGGCCCTGCGCCCGCGCCGCGGGTTTCCACCCGCCCCATCCGAAATATGCCCCTGAACATCTCCCGGACATGTGGGCGCGCATGTCGCACGAGATGCCACAGCACTCCGACTTTGGTTAGGCAATGGTCAATCGGCCGATCGCGCCTGCCATACGTTTTGCCGACAGATCGCCGACGGCGTGCAGATCGCTTGCCCGACTGCCTCTGGGGGCGCCGGGGCGGGCCATCCCCGCCTCAGCGATCGTCGTCCTCATCCTCGTCGTCATCGTCGCCATGCGGCAGGTTGAAGAACGCATCGGCGTCGGAGTAATCGGCCGGGTTCTTCTCTTCCTCCTCGCTCTGGCTCAGCGAGAAATTCTCAAGCCCGGCAATCGCCGTGGGTATCTTCGGCTCGGTCGGCATGTCCAGAGACTGCTCGGTCGAGACGAGTTTGCGCCGTTCGTCGTCGGTCATCACCGCGCCGTCCGCCGCCTTTTTCTTCGCCGCCTTCTGCACGGCGGCGTCGAGCTCGGACTGCCTGCACAGACCCAGGGCAACCGGGTCGATCGGCGTGATATTGTTGATGTTCCAATGCGTCCGCTCGCGGATCGAGGCGATGGTCGGCTTGGTCGTGCCGACGAGCTTGCCGATCTGGCTGTCGGCGAGTTCGGGATGGAATTTCACCAGCCACAGGATCGCCGCCGGACGGTCCTGCCGCTTCGAGAGCGGGGTATAACGCGGGCCGCGGCGCTTTTCCTCGCCGACCGAGGCCGGGTTGAACTTCAGCTTCAGCTTGTAGAGCGGGTCTTTTTCGGCCTTGTCGATCTCTGACTGGTCAAGCTGATTGTTCGCGATCGGATCAAAGCCCTTGACCCCGGCCGCCACATCGCCATCGGCGATGCCCTGCACCTCAAGCTCATGCAGCCCGCAGAAATCGGCGATCTGCTTGAAGCTCAGCGTCGTATTGTCCACGAGCCAGACGGCGGTGGCCTTGGCCATCAGCGGTTTCGACATGCGGCATCTCCTTTACAAATCTCTCCCGCGCCGGGAAAACGGCCGCGACCTTTCGGGCCGCCTTTCCTCGTTTTCGGGGAAGTTGGGGCGCTGTATAATCCTTCCCGGGATCGGAGAAAAGAGAAAATGCGCTGGCTTGCCGTCCTTGCTCTCATGCCCCTGCCCGCCCTAGCCGAGGGCGGGCGCGCAGGCGAATTCGACTATTATGTCCTGTCGCTGTCATGGTCGCCGACCTTCTGCGCACTCACCGGCGATGCGCGGGGCGAGGATCAGTGTGATCCCCGCCATGATCACAGTTTCACCCTGCACGGGCTCTGGCCGCAATACGAACTCGGCTGGCCCAGCTATTGCCGCACCTCCGCCCGCGATCCCTCGCGCGCCGACACACGGGCGATGGCCGATATCATGGGGTCGTCCGGACTTGCCTGGCACGAATGGAAAAAGCACGGCCGCTGCAGCGGTCTTTTGGCAGAGGACTATTTCGTGGCCTCGCGTCTTGCCTATGAAAGGGTGCAGATCCCCGATGTGCTCTCGGAGCTCGACCGCGATGTGAAACTGCCCGCAAGTGTCGTGGAGGATGCGTTTCTGGAGGCCAATCCCGGCCTCGCACGCAACATGATCACCATTACCTGCGAGGCGGGCCGGATCGACGAAGCCCGTATCTGCCTGACCCGCGATCTGGATTTCCGCGCCTGTGGAGAGGACACCATCCGCGACTGCCGGATGCAGGACGCGTTAATGGAGGCCGTGCGCTGAGGCGGCAAACCTTCTCTTATGTCCGTTGGTGAAGATGTAGGCCGGCTAAAGCTGCGCGCCTTCGAACGTCGCGACCGAAATACCGGCCGCTTCCAAGGCGCCCCGTGTTGCGCGGGCGATCTCCACCGCCTCGGGTGTATCGCCATGCAGGCAGATCGTATCGATCCGGGTCGGGATTCGCTTGCCGCTTTCGGTGATGATCGCGCGGGCCTGAACCATCTCTACCATCCGCTGCGCCGCGCGCGCCGCGTCGTGGATCACGGCACCCGGCAGGCTGCGGTCAACGAGCGTCGCATCATCATTATAGGCGCGGTCGGCGAAGATCTCGCAGGCTGCGCGGCAGCCGAGTTCCTCCACCGCCGCCTGCTGCGCGGTCCCTGCCAGAACCATGATGATCGCGTCCGGGGCCACCGAGAGGGCCGCGAGATAGCAGGTCAACGCCATCGCCTTGTCCTCTGCCGCCATGTTCGCCATAGCCCCATGCAGCTTCACATGCCGCATCGTGCCCCCGACGGAACGCGCCATCGCAAGGGCCGCGCCGACCTGATAGCGGACCAGATTGGCTAGGCTGTCCGGGGCCAGCTTCATGCGTTGCCGACCAAAGCCCTGAAGATCGGCGAAACCTGGATGCGCCCCGATGCCCACGCCGCGCGCATGGGCGGCACTCATCGTCCGGGCCATCACATCCGGATCGCCCGCATGAAAGCCGCAGGCGATATTGGCCGAAGTCACGATATCCAGCAACGACAGGTCATCGCCCATCACCCAGGGACCGAAGCTTTCCCCCATATCGGCATTCAGATCGACACGCGTCATTCGTCTTTTCCTTCCAGATCGTCGCCCGCAGTGACACCGCTAACCAATTGATAGGACAGAAGATCGGCGATGTCGCCCGGATCACGGACCAGCGGTGTGATCCGCGACCGGAGCACCCGGCGGGCCTCGGCCTCGCGCCGCTCGATTGCCAAGGCCTCTTCCAAAGTCACGAAGCGAAAGCGCAGCTCGGCGCCGGGCCGGGCCTGCGCCACCCGGGGCAGGTCGGCGGGCAGGACGGAGCCGATCCTTGGATAGCCTCCCGTCGTCTGGCATTCGCTGAGCAGGACAAAGGGCGTGCCGTCGCCGGTGATCTGCACATCGCCCGGCACGATGACTTCGGAAAGCACCGTCAACCCCGCTTCCGTATGAAAGCCCTCGCCGTCCGGCAGGATGCGCACCCCCATCCGGTTGCCGCGCGTATCGCGGTTGAAGGTGGTGGTCTGGAACCGCTCGATTTCGTCGGCTGAGAAAAACGCGGTCTGAAGGCTCGGGACAAGGCGGACGGGGCCGCCGTCGAAGCGGTCGTCGCGGGGCAGTTTCATGCCCACATGACCCGCGCGCGCATCCGGGCCGACCGGCAGATGCTCGCCTGCCTCGACCGGCCCGCCGATCCCGGCGGCAAGATGCGCGCCTTGCGCGCCCAACCGTTCCGGCATCTTCAGCCCACCGCCCAGATGCAGGTAGCCGTAGGTTCCCGCCTCGGCCGCGCCGATGACAAGCCGCGCGCCTTTCGGAAGCAGGTGGCTGGCGTTCCAGGCAACGCTGTCGCCATCGATACTGGCCCGCATCGGCGCGCCGGTCAGCGCGATGCGCGTATCTTCGGTGACTTCGAACTCGCCCCCGGTTCCGGCCATCTCCA
>JAUIDM010000258.1 GCA_030428915.1 Alphaproteobacteria bacterium
CGCTTGATCTGCATGGAAACGGCGGATTGCGTCAGGTTCAAGAGACCGGCCGCCCGGGTCACACCGCCTGAATCGGCGACAGCGACAAGGGCGCGCAGGGCGGTCATATCCAGGTTTCGAGGCATGATCACAATCCTTGATGTTTATGCAAACAATCATTCGTTTTCATAATTCATCATAATCCGTGACATTAATCAAGCCTTCTGATGAAGGCGGGTAATTGCATCACGAAACGAAAAGGATCGTCAAATGGAACGCATACTGCACCGCAACCGCCGCACCGTCCGGTTCCATCTGCTGGGCCTGCTGTCTCGAATGCTCGAAACGCGCCGCCAACGGCTCCACCTGCGCGACCTGAGTGAGCATCGTTTGAAAGATATCGGGATCACAAAGGAAGAGGCCTGCGCCGAGGCGAACCGCCCCGTCTGGGATGTTCCCTTGACCTGGTTGAGATAATTGTCGCGCAGCGCACCGAAAAGCTTGAATTCAGGGGCCTCCTTCCCGATATTTCCCCGGGAAGGCGCTGTGGAGACACATGCGCCCTGTTCGGAAACGCATCTGGAGGCTTTGATGGCTGAATTTGAAACGATCCACGCCGGCCGGGCTGGTACCCGGGCGCTTGCGATCGATGAGGGCCTGCGCGCCCATATGAACAAGGTTTACGGGCTCATGTCCGTCGGCATGCTGCTGACGGCGGCCGCGGCTTGGGCGATTTCCGGGCTGGCCGTCACGACCGACCCGGCGCTCGCCACGGCGCAGATCGGCACGGACAAGTACCTGACGAGCTTCGGCTCGGCGATTTATCTGTCGCCGCTGAAATGGGTCATCATGTTCGCACCCCTTGCCTTCGTCTTCGGCTTCGGCGCGATGATCAACCGCATGTCGGCCGCAACGGCACAGTTGGTGTTCTACGCCTTTGCCGTGACGATGGGTCTTTCCATCAGCTCGATCTTCCTTGTCTTCACCGGCATGTCGATCGTGCAGACCTTCCTTGTGACCGCGATCGCGTTCGCAGGCCTCTCGCTTTGGGGCTACACGACCAAGAAGGACATCTCGGGCTGGGGTTCGTTCCTGATCATGGGCGTGATCGGCCTGATCGTGGCGTCGATCGTGAACCTCTTCCTCGGATCGGGCACGGTGCAGCTCGCGATCTCCGCAATCGGTGTACTTATCTTTGCGGGCCTGACCGCCTATGACACGCAGCGGATCAAAACCGATTACATTGCCCACGCGAGCCATGGCGACGCCGAATGGTTGGGCAAGTCGGCGATAATGGGGGCACTGAACCTCTATCTCGACTTCATCAACATGTTCATGTTCCTCCTGCAGTTCCTCGGCAACCGCGAGTGATCTGACGGACAACAGGACGTCGAAGGGCCGGGATTACCCCGGCCCTTTTTTTATCGCCTACCCGCCATACCTTTCGTGCGACCGCTTATGCGAAACGCAAAAGGCCGCGCAATCGCGCGGCCTTGCTGTCCCTCCGGATCGGCAGATCTTACTTGATCTTGCCTTCCTTGTATTCGACATGCTCACGCTTGACCGGATCGTACTTCCGTACGACCATCTTCTCGGTCATGGTGCGGGCATTCTTCTTGGTCACGTAGAAGTGCCCGGTGCCCGCCGTCGAGTTCAGACGGATCTTGATCGTCGTCGGCTTCGCCATTGTCGTTCTCCACTAGCCGGACGGCAGTGCCGCCCGCGAAATCCTTGAAGCCCGCCTTTTAGCGAGGTGCATCGCGGAGTCAACCGCAAATCCCGCCTCGAAAGCGGCAATTTCGCTTCAGCGCCCCATTGCCGCCTGAAGCCGGGCCCGGGTCTCTGCATCCAGGCCCAACGCCGTGGCAAGCTGATCCAGATAGGCCTGTTCAGCGGGCGTGTCGAGCCGGATCGCCATCAGCGAGGTCGAATAGACCTGTTCGCGCATCGAAGCGTCGGCCGCTTCTGCCGTGGCCATTGCATCGAGCGGGCGGTCAAGCTCGGCCTCGACGAAGGCGATCTCCTCGTCGCTGGCATCCGTGAGATGGTCGAGGATCTTCTTGCGCTCCTCTGCGTCGATCTCTCCATCCGCCTTGGCGGCCTGGATCATCGCCCGGATCATCAGCCGGGCGTTTTCCTCGGCGATGGGAGAGGCGGGCGTGGCACCCGTCATTGCCTCCATCAGATCGCCCATCGCCTTGCCGCCTGCCGTCGCCGCACTGGTCATGGAGCCGATCAGGCTGCCGATCCCGGCCTCGGCCGCCTCCGAAGCGCCGCCGAACTGTTCATACATCTGTCGCACCATCTTGGCGCCGCCGGGAAGGCCAAGCTTTTCGGCCTGCTGGCCCCATTGATCGACCGCGCCTCCGGGTTCGCCCGCCTTTTTCAGCGCGTCCTTGACGCCTTCCATCCCGCCGGCTTTGCGGTATTTCTCGTAACCCCGCGCGGTAGCGAAACCGACGGCGAGAGTGGCAAGGGTCTTGACGAAACTCATGAGGAACCTCCCGGTTTGATTTGCGGCATCATAGCGCGGGGATCGCGACAGGGGTGAGAAAATGCGCGGATGGCCTGTAAGCCGGATTCTGTCCACCCCGGACCTTGATCAGGGGCTGGATGACCATTCCTCTCGGCCCGCCGTTACCGGCGGGATCTAGCTGCCAACCCGGGCCTCTCGGGCTGAAGCGTCCCTGCGGTGATATCGGTTGCCCGATCAACCCGCGCGAGGCCCCTATTTGGCATTGCTCCCGGTGGGGCTTGCCGTGCCGTCCCTGTCGCCAGGTCCGCGGTGGGCTCTTACCCCACCGTTTCACCCTTACCTCCGCCGAAACGGGGGCGGTCTGATCTCTGTGGCGCTTTCCCTCGGGTTTCCCCGGCCGGGCGTTACCCGGCACCGTTGCTTCATGGAGTCCGGACTTTCCTCGTCCCCGGATCAGGTCCGGGGCCGCGGTCATCCGGCCATCCGCGCGAGGATGAGGTATGCTTTGTGCCGCACCGCGTCAACAGCCATGCGCTGATGCCCGTGCGGCTCCGGCGGGGCGGGCGCGTTAGCCGCCCTGCCCGGCCAGCGCGTCCGGGTCGGGTGTTGTCAACAGCTTGCGGACCAGTTCGGAACTGTTCCGGACCTGCATCTTGCGGATCATGTTGGCGCGGTGGACCTCGACGGTCCGGTGCGAACAATCGAGCGCAAGGGCAATCTCCTTACTGGTGAACCCATTGACCAGATAGTGCGCCACGCGTTTTTCGGCGGCCGTCAGCGGCCCGAACTGCGCCGCCTTGCGGTCAGCCGGGCGGTAGGTCCAGATCGCCAGCCTTTGCGGATCGGCCTGATCGAGTGCCGCGCCGCAACCCTCCATCCAGACGACCTGCCCGTCCTTTCGGCGCATGAAGCGTTCGTCCTGATAGACCGGTTGTTCCATCAGCGCCCTTCGCGCCCGTTCGCCGATTACCTCATAGTCGCTCTGTCCGGGATAGAGCAGCCGGATCGACTGCCCCTGCAACTCGGCCGGGGTCCAGCCGAAGACATCGCGCACGCGCAGGCTCGCGCGCAGGATGATGCGGTCGGCGAGGATAAGCGTCGCGTCGGGCGCGTGAAGGAAGGCCAGCCGTTCGTAGTCACGCGACACGGTTGCAGAAGGCATGTGACCGATCTTTCGATTACGTATTTACCTACGTATTTTTACGAATGGCAGAGCGGAGCGCAATCCGTCACGGTCGGGCCAAAGGACGGCTCTGCACCAGGTCGCGCAGGGGCCGCATTCAGCACATCGCAAGGAGGATGCCGGTGAAGAAAGTCTATGGCAGCGCGAAGGAGGCCCTCGACGGGCTCCTGTTTGACGGCATGTTCATCGCAGCAGGCGGCTTTGGCCTCTGCGGCATTCCCGAACTCCTGATCGACGCGCTCGTGGACAGCGGCGTGAAAGACATCACCGTTGCCTCGAACAATTGCGGCGTGGACGGCTTCGGCCTCGGCAAGCTCTTGGACACGCGGCAGATCAAAAAGATGATCTCGTCTTATGTCGGCGAGAACGCTGAATTCATGCGCCAGTATCTGTCGGGCGAACTGGAACTGGAATTCAACCCGCAAGGCACGCTGGCCGAACGGATGCGGGCAGGCGGTGCGGGTATTCCGGGCTTCTACACGAAAACCGGCGTCGGCACGGTCATCGCCGAGGGCAAGGAGCACAAGGAGTTCGACGGCCAGACCTATATCCTCGAACGGGGGATCGTCGCCGATCTCTCGATCGTCAAAGCCTGGAAGGCAGACGACACCGGCAACCTCGTCTTCCGCAAGACCGCGCGAAACTTCAACCCGCCTGCGGCAACCTGCGGCAAGGTCTGCGTCGCCGAGGTGGAAGAGATCGTCCCGCGCGGCAGTCTCGACCCCGACAAGATTCACCTGCCGGGCATCTACGTGCACCGGGTCATCCAGGGAGCGCATGAAAAGCGCATCGAACAGCGCACCACACGAAAGAAATAAAGGCGTGTCCTCGCCATACAGCCATCTGCCAGCCCGCGCCTTCTGGCGAAACGCTGTGGCAAGGCGGGCCTCGACCCTGCCGGAGGATATCTATCGCCCCCGGTTCGCGATCACGCCTGCCACGCGAATCGTCACCGCGGGGTCATGTTTCGCGCAGCATGTCGGCGCGGCGCTGAAGCGGGCAGGACTTTCGGTCATCGACGCCGAACCCGCGCCGCGCCAGATGTCGTCCGCAACTGCGCGCCGTTTCGGCTACGGCGTATACTCGGCGCGCTACGGCAACATCTATACCGCCCGCCAGCTTGCCCAGCTTTGGGGCGAGGCAACGGGCAGGTTCACGCCTGCCTTTCCCGTCTGGCACTCTGGCGGGCGCTACTTTGACGCGCTGCGCCCTGGTGTAGAACCTGAGGGGTTTCCCGATGCCGCCCATGTTGCCCGGCATCGCGCACACCACCTTAGCGCTGTGCGCGAGACGTTTCGAAGCGCCGATCTGATGGTCTTCACCTTTGGTCTGACCGAGGCCTGGCATCATCCCGAATCCGGCACCGTCTATCCGACCGCGCCGGGGACGATTGCGGCACCGCCGCCGGAGGCTGCAATTGATTTCGTGAACTTCGCCACAGCCGAGGTCTTTCAGGACTTCGCCGCGTTCCGGGCCGCTTTGATGGTGGACAATCCCGGCATCCGCTTCCTCGTGACCGTGTCGCCGGTGCCGTTGACGGCAACCGCGTCGGGCGCGCATGTCGAGGTCGCGAACTGCTATTCGAAATCGGCCCTGCGCGCCGTCTGCCACGACCTGACATGCCGGTTCGAAAATGTGGACTATTACCCCTCGTTCGAAATCGTCACCTCGCGGCGTGCGGGACCGGAAGCGTTCGACGCCAATCAGCGGAGCGTCTCGGCGACGGGTATCGCCACGGCGCTCGCCCCCTTCCTGACAGCCCACGGCGCCGTTCCCGCAGAGGCGCCGGAACACGCGGCGGATACGGACGAAGAGTGGGACGACCCGCACTGCGAAGAAGCCCTGATCGAGGCGTTCGCGCCATGAGGGAGGTTCTCGTCATCGGCAATTCGCACGTCGCGGCGCTCAAGCTCGGCTGGGAACTGATCGACCCGACACCCACGGGCATATCGGTCAGGTTCTTCGGCGCTCCCGGCCAGGGCTTCAGCCAGCTGCGGATTCGCGACGGATCGCGGTTCGGTGCGTTCAAGGGGCCCGCGACACCGGCCGATCTGGCAGATCAGCTCCGCCGGATCAATGGCGATGACCATGTGGATCTGGAAAGCTTCGATGACATTCTCATCGTCGGCGGCGCGTTCCGGCCCAATGCCGTACTTTCCGTCCTTCGCGACTATGATGTCGATGATGCATTCGAGGCAGGCAACAGTCGCCGCCTGTCCGCCGCGGCCTTTCGCGCGACCATCGACGATATCGCCACTACCGGTGCGCCCTGGGCCTTCTGGTCAAAGCTGTCGCGTCCCCGTGTGACCGTGCTGCCAAAGCCGCGGCCGTCCGAGGCAATCAGGACAGGTGACGATGCGCCGCAGGACGACGAGACGCTGGCGTTTCTGTCACGAACGACTGCGTCCGTCTCCGTTCCGCTTGACTGGCATGACGATGCCTGCGCGGCCGTTTCCGAGCGGCGCGGCCTCCGCTTCCTCCGTCAACCGAGAACCACGATCGCGGAAAGCGGGCTGACATTGACCTGCTTCAGCCGCGGCTCGCTCCGCCTGAACGGGGCGGAACATCCAGGCGGCGACACGCGGCA
>JAUIDM010000259.1 GCA_030428915.1 Alphaproteobacteria bacterium
CGCGATGAAGGGCATGATCGCCAACCCCAGCGACCGGGAGAAGGCCGTGGGCGCGATGATCGCCGCCGCCGGGGGCAATCTCGAAAGCTTCTTCGTCACGACGGGAGAGACGGATTTCATCGCCCGCGTCTCGACCGGCGACGTGACCTCGATGCTCGCCTCCCTCATGGCCGTCGGCGCCTCGGGCGCGGTTTCCAACCTCAAGACCGTGCAGTGCTTCACCTCGGCGGAGTTCATGGAGGCGCAGAAGAAGGCGGGCGCCATCGCCGCGAAGTTCAGCGCGCCGAACTGACCGGGACCCTGACGGCCCGTAGGGTGCGCAGTCCTTGCGCACCCTTGCCGCGCCGTAGGCCGGGGTTCACCCCGGCACATGGCCTCAGAACAGACCGTCGCCGCCCTGCTGATCCTCGGCCACCTTGTCGGCCAGAACCGCGCCGCCTGCGCCCACGATGATCGGACCGCAGCCCGACATCAGGACCGCAGTCAGGATGAGTGCCGCGATTGTCACTGGTTTCCGCATCTCTGCCCCCTTCATTTTGTCCGGCCGCTATAGCAACGGGGTCCCGGGTTGTCAGCCCGACACATGCCCGACGGAGGCCATACGCTTGCCATACGCATTGCAGACGGGTCATTTCGCCCTCAGCGCGGCGATTTCGCCCCGGGCGAGCTTTCATTTGTAAACCGCCCGAACACTTGGCTTTTCCGACTTGCCCACAGGAAATCCACAAGGAAAATCAGTGGGTTATCCCCAAGAAATTTCGAACATGCGTGATTTTTCGATTGCGCGACTCGGGGGGTGCGGGCCAACCTCAATCCATCGCAAGGGTCTTAGGACCGGAGCGGTTCGCGAAGGCCTCCGGGGTCTGGACGATCGGGAAACGGAACATGTGTCCGGGTGCTGGTTGGAAAGGTTTCGGAACGCCGGGAGGGCTCTGGAAGATCTCCGGATTTGAAGGGGTTAACCTCGGTGTCTCGGGTTCTGAGCGAGGGCGGGATGTCTTCGGATGTTCAGCCCGTGAACCGGGAAAGCCGCAAGGTGGACCCGGCTCAGGAAGGCGTCAGGCCCCGTGCCGCAAGGCATGGATGCGAAGACCGCGTCTGAGCACCTGGCGCCTTCTCTGATTCTTAACCCTGACATGGTAGGTAAACGAACCGGGGCCCGCCTGCTTTCGCAGCCGAGCCCCGTCAGCGTCAAGCTGATGCATTACCGCGTCTATGCACCTGTGCGAGAGAGAGTAGAGCAGCTTTCCGCCGGGATCAACCATATCTCGCGGCGGTGGTGAGAAATGCACCCAGATGTGTCGCTCCCGACAACATCTTGGGGGGCACGTCAGCCGCCGGTATGGCTCATGTGGCGTGAGACCTGGCCTTTGACCTTCTGCCGCGAATAGTCGAAGTCATGCCCCTTGGGCTTGCGCGCAATCGCCGCCCGGATCGCCTGTTCGAGAAGGGCATCGTCGGCTGACGCGCGCAAAGGCGCCCTGAGGTCGGCATTGTCCTCCTGCCCGAGGCACATGAACAACTCGCCCGTGCAGGTCACCCGCACCCGGTTGCAGCTTTCGCAGAAATTATGGGTCAGAGGCGTGATGAAGCCCACCTTCTGCCCGGTCTCCTCGATGCGCACATACCGCGCGGGGCCGCCCGTCCGCTCGGCCAGATCGGTCAGCGTGAAGCGTTCCGCGAGACGCGCGCGCAGGTCCTTCAAGGGCCAGTACTGGTCAAGCCGCATCTCTTCGCCCATCTCGCCCATCGGCATGACCTCGATGAAAGTCAGGTCGTGGCCCTCACCGGCGCACCAGTCGAGAAGCGGGAACAGCTCCTCCTCGTTGAAGCCCTTCAGCGCCACGGTGTTGATCTTGACGCGCAACCCCGCCCGTTTCGCGGCCTGAAGCCCCTCCATTACCTGCGGCAGCCGCCCCCAGCGGGTGATCGCCTGGAACTTTGCCGCATCGAGCGTGTCGAGCGAGACATTGACACGGCGGATGCCAAAAGCCGCCAGTTCATCCGCGAACCGCGCGAGTTGCGAGCCGTTCGTGGTCAGTGTCAGTTCCCTCAGTGCGCCGGTGTCCAGATGCCGCGAGATCGTCTTGAAGAACGTCATGATGTCGCGCCGGACCAGAGGCTCGCCACCGGTGATACGCAGTTTTTCAACGCCAAGCCGGATGAAGGTGGAACAGAGCCGGTCCAGCTCCTCCAGTGTCAGCAGGTCCTTCTTCGGCAGGAACTGCATATGCTCGGCCATGCAATAGGTGCATCGGAAATCGCAGCGATCCGTCACCGAGACACGCAGGTAGGAGATCGGCCGGGCAAAGGGGTCGATAAGCTTGGTCATCCCCTGAAACTATGCCTCCGGTCCGGACCGGGCAAGGGGAAAGCGCGACGTTGATGGAGCAGAACTGTGGGACTATCGTCGCAGGCATGACCGCTGCCGCATCGCCTTTCAGGGGTTGTCTGTGAACCGTCCTCTTCTCGACCCCGGTCAGGGATATGACGCCCTTCGGGCGGCGTTCCGCTGGCATGTCCCCGCGGATTTTTCCATCTCCGCCGTCTGTTGCGACAACTGGGCACGCGCCGCGCCGGAGCGTCTGGCGCTGATCGACCTGTCTGGCGACGGCTTCGTCCGATACTGGACATATGGTGAATTGGCGGCGGCCTCCGACCGGCTTGCCAATGCCTTCGCCGCGCGGGGCGTGAGGCGCGGCGAGACGGTTGCGGTCCTGCTGCCGCAGGGGCCGGCCGTGCTGATCACACATTTTGCGGCGATGAAGCTTGGCGCCGTCGTTCTGCCCCTCTTCACGCTTTTCGGGCCGGATGCGCTCGCTTACCGGTTGGCCGATGCGCGGGCGCGGATCGTGGTTACGGACGGCGCGAGCCTTGAAAAGCTTGACGAAATCCGGGGCGCATTGCCTGATTTGCGGGACGTCTATTGCATTGATCCATCGCCGGAACATTCCTTCTGGGCAGAAATCGACCGTGCGTCGGATCGGTTCGCACCTGTCCCGGTTGGCGCGGACGATCCGGCGGTGCTGATCTACACATCCGGTACCACAGGCGCGCCAAAGGGCGTCGTCCATGCGCATCGCTTTCTCTTGGGTCATCTGCCGAATATCGAACTCAGCCAGGGCTTCTTCCCGAAACCCGGCGCGGTCGGCTGGACCCCGGCGGATTGGGCCTGGATCGGCGGGCTGATGGATATGGCGATGCCCTGTCTTTTCTACGGTGTGCCCCTCGTCAGCCGGCGAATGGCCAGGTTCGACCCGGACGAGGCATTTGCCATCATGCGCGACCACCGCGTCACCAATCTCTTCCTGCCGCCGACCGCGCTGAAGCTGATGCGGGGGGCGCAGGTGCCCAAGGGGCTGTCGGTGCGGGCCGTGTCCTCCGGCGGCGAAAGCCTTGGCGCGGAGATGCTGGCTTGGGGGCGTGAGGCGCTGAACGCCCCGATCAATGAGATCTACGGACAGACCGAGTGCAATCTGGTGGTCTGCTCTGCCGAGGGGCTGTTTCCGACGCGGCCGGGCACGATGGGCCGCGCGGTGCCCGGGGCGGAGGTTGCGGTGATCGACGGCGAGGGGCGGAGGGTCGCCGACGGGCAGATCGGAGAGATCGCGATCCGGCGTGGCCACCCGGTCATGTTCCTGGAATATCTGGGAAAACCTGACGCGACGGCGGCAAAGTTCTCCGGCGACTGGCTGAAGACCGGTGACCTCGGGATGCGTGATAATGAGGGCTATTTCACTTATGTCGCGCGGGATGACGATATCATCTCGTCCGCCGGATACCGGATCGGGCCGTCGGAGATCGAGAACTGCCTGACCGGTCATCCGGATGTGGTTATGGCCGCCTGTATCGGTGTGCCGGACGCTGTGCGGGGTGAGGTGGTGAAGGCTTTTGTCGTGCTGCGCGAGGGTGCGGATTGGGACGGGCTGGAGGCGGTCCTGATCCAGCGGGTCAGGGACCGGATCAGCCCGCATGTTGCCCCGCGCCGGGTGGAGCGCCGCGAAACCCTGCCAATGACCGCTACGGGAAAGATCATGCGGCGGGAATTGCGCGGCTAGGTCGCCGCTGTCGCGGCGATGCCTCCGGCGGGGATATATGACCCAAGTGGAAGCGTCAGAGGTACTTGCCGGCCTCTTTCCGGGCGAAGGCTTTCAGGCGCGATCCGTGATCGGCGAGGAAGGTGCGGGTGCGGTCCGGATCGTGTTTCGAGAGGTCCCGCAGCCACCAGGCGACGGCCTTCTGTATGAACCAGTCGCGGTCATCGGCGTAGGCCGCGGCCCAGCCCAGAACCCTGTCGCGGATGGCGAGGTCTCCGGCGCTCGGGTGGTTCTGCTTCGTCCAGGGCAGCGTGATGACCAGAGCGGCGCGGCGGGTCCAGATATGGTCCGAGCGCGTCCAGCTTTCGACCTCGTCAAGACGGGTGGGGTCAGCGACGAGGCGGCGCTTACCCGCGTCACAGGCATGATCCGCGATGGCCCACCCGTCGAAGTCCGGCACCCAGGAGGTGATAAGGCGCCAGACCGGATCGTCCTCCCTGATCCGGGCTTGGGTCAGCACTTTTGCTGCGATTATCCGGGCCTCGAAGATGTCGGCCTGCCAAAGCTCATGGGCTAGGGCGGTTCGATCGGGCACGGAGAGGTCCTGCCGCCACGACTTTGCAAGATCGTTCAGATAGGGGTTCGGCACGCCCAGAACCGTCCGGTCCTGCTTATGATAGGCGGCCATGCCCTCTGCCCGGCCGGGTTCGGCCCCGGCCCTTAGCGCCGCCAAGGCCTCGTCCAGCGTCATTCGACGGTTACGGATTTGGCGAGGTTCCTTGGCTGGTCCACATCGGTGCCCTTTGCCACAGCGGCGTGATAGGCCAGAAGCTGGGCGGGCAGCGCGTAAAGGATCGGAGCGAAAAGCGCGGGAACCTCGGGCAGTGTCAGCGTTTTCCAGGTGCCCAGCCCCGCCTCTTCCGCGCCTTTCGGGTCGGTGATCAGGATGACCTTGCCGTGGCGCGCCATCACTTCCTGCATGTTCGAAACCGTCTTGTCGAACAGCGCATCGCGGGGGGCGAGCACGACCACCGGCACGGTCTTGTCAATGAGCGCAATCGGTCCGTGTTTCAACTCGCCCGAGGCATAACCTTCGGCGTGTATATAGCTGATTTCCTTCAGTTTGAGAGCGCCTTCCAGCGCCAGCGGGAACATCGGGCCGCGGCCGAGGAAGAGCACGTCCTGCGCCTCTGCCACGGCGGCGGCCATGACGGCGATGGAGGCTTCGCGGCTTAGCGCCTGATTCATCAGTCCCGGCAGGGCGGCGAATGTCTTCAGATGGTCCGCCAGGGTCTTGTCGTCGATCCTTCCCCGGTCATGACCCGCCTTGAGCGCCAGCAGCAAGAGTACGGAGAGCTGGCAGGTGAAGGCCTTGGTCGAGGCCACGCCGACCTCCACCCCCGCAAGGATCGGCAGGGCGATATCGCTTTCCCGCGCGATGGATGAGGTGGGGACGTTCACGATGGAGACGATCTTGGCTACCTTGCCTTCGGCATAGCGAAGCGCGGCCAGAGTATCGGCGGTCTCGCCCGACTGGCTGACGAAAATTGCGTAGGAGTTTTCCGGCAAAGGCGGTTCGCGGTAGCGGAACTCGGATGCGATGTCGACTTCGCAAGGAAGGCCCGCAAGGCTTTCGAACCAGTATTTCGCGGTTAGGCAGGCGTAGTTTGCCGTTCCGCAGGCCACCAGCGTCAGCCGGTCGAGCGATGCGAAGTCCAGTCCCTCGGGCAGGTTGATCTTCCCGCCCCGGCAATAGTGCTTGATCGCGTCGGCCAGAACGACCGGCTGTTCGGCGATCTCCTTGGCCATGAAATGCTTGTAGCCCGCCTTTTCGATTCGCGTCGCTTCCACCTGAATCTGCTGCAATTCGCGGTTGGCGCGGCGGTCCCGGGAGTCGAAAATCTCGACGCCCGCGCGGGTGACGAAGGCGTAATCGCCTTCCTCCAGATAGGTGATGCGGTCGGTCATGGGCGCCAGCGCGATGGCGTCGGAACCCACGAACATCTCGCCCTCGCCATGGCCGATGGCCAAAGGCGATCCCTTGCGGGCGGCAATCATCAGGTCTTCCTCACCGTCGAAGAGGAAGAGAAGCGCGAAGGCGCCTTCAAGCCGCCGCAACGTCTCGCGGGCCGCATCGCGGGGGCTCATGCCCTGATCCATGTGGTAGCGGGTCAGA
>JAUIDM010000260.1 GCA_030428915.1 Alphaproteobacteria bacterium
GCGGATTCCCCCGCGCCCGTCATATGCTTAGACTGCGCTGGCAACGGAATTGCGAAGGCGGGACACATGGCGGATCTGCTGATCGGACAGGTGCTGAGCTATGACGGCAACCCTATGACCGAGGGTGTCGGCGTGGCCCGGCATAGCGCACGCGGCGGCGTCCTGATCGAGAATGGCCGCATCGCCGCGGTGGGCGAGGCCGAAGATCTGCGGCGGGCGCATCCGAAAGCTCGGGTCACGGACTATGGCGATGCGTTGATCTCGGCTGGCTTTGTCGATGCCCATGTTCACTATCCCCAGACCGCGATGATCGCGAGTTGGGGCAAGCGGCTGATCGATTGGCTGAACACCTACACCTTCCCCGAAGAGATGAAATTCTCCGATCCCGCTTATGCAAGAGAAATCGCGTCGCGCTATTTCGATCTGACACTGTCGAACGGGACGACAACGGTGTGCAGCTACTGTACGATCCATCCCGAAAGCGTCGATGCCTTCTTCGGCGAGGCGCGAAAGCGTGGCCTGCGGGCCTATGCCGGCAAAACCTGTATGGATCGCAACGCGCCGGATGGGCTGACGGATACGGCAAAAGCGGCCTATGACGACAGCAAGCGGCTTTTGGAGACGTGGCACGGGGTGGACCGGCTTTCCTATGTCGTGACCCCGCGTTTTTCGCCGACCTCCACGCCCGACCAGCTTGCGGCGGTGGGCGCGCTCTGGGCCGAGCATCCCGGTTGCCTCATGCAAACCCACCTCTCGGAACAGACCGATGAGGTGGCCTGGGTCAAGTCGCTTTTCCCCACGGCACGTGACTATCTCGATACCTACGAGGCGCATGGCCTTCTGGGTCCCGGCGCGCTCTTCGGCCACGCGATTTATCTGGAACCGCGGGAGATCGACCGGATCAGGGACGTCGATGCCAGCCTGATCCATTGCCCCACCTCGAATACATTCATCGGCTCCGGACTGTTCGACATGGATGGCTTGTCGACTTCGGGTCACCGGATCGGGCTTGCGACCGACACCGGGGGCGGCTCGTCCTTTTCCATGCTGCGAACGATGGCGGCAGCCTATGAAGTCGCGCAACTTCGCGGCCGTGCCCTGCATCCGGCCGAATTGTGGTGGCTGGCCACCCAAGGCGCGGCCCGGTCGCTGCGCGCCGACGACCGGATCGGCAATCTTGCCGCCGGCATGGAGGCCGACATCGCGGTGATCGATCTTGCCTCCACCCCGGCCATCGCACAGCGCGCGGTCCGCGCGGCGGATATATGGGAGGCGCTTTTCCCAACGATCATGATGGGCGACGACCGCGCGGTAAGGGCAGTCTGGGTGAACGGCCGCCTGATCTGAGCCGGCGGGAGTAATTTTGACCAGAAGAAAGGCTGCCTTCTTCTGCTTGCAAATACTCTTGGGGGGGCACACGGCCCGCGCGTCACGCCATCAGCCGCCGCGCGAGGCGGTTCTGTGTCTCTATGACGTGCGGAAGGTCGATGGTGGCGAGTTGTCCGTCACGCACCACCTGCCGCCCCTCGACAAAGAGGTCGCGCACTCGGTTGGGGCCGCATAGCATCAGCGCCCCAACCGGATCCCAAGCACCCGCCGCCTCGATCCCCGACATGTCCCAGATCGCGATATCGGCGCGCTTGCCGGGCTCCAGTCGGCCGCAATCGGTGCGCCCCAGCACCTCAGCACCGCCCCGTGTCGCGATTTCCAACGCCTCGCGCGCGGACATCGCGTCGGCGCCATTGGCGACCCGTTGCAACAGCATCGCCTGTCGCGCTTCGGCCGCAAGGTTGCCCGCGTCGTTCGAGGCGGAGCCATCCACGCCGAGACCGACCTTCACCCCCGCATCGCGCATGGCCCGCACCGGCGCGATGCCCGAGCCTAGGCGGCAGTTCGAACAGGGGCAATGCGCCACTCCGGTACGGGTCCGGGCGAAAAGACCGATCTCACCTGCATCGAGTTTCACGCAATGCGCGTGCCAGACATCGTCGCCGGTCCAGCCCAGATCCTCGGCATATTGGCCGGGGCGGCATCCGAACTGGGACAGCGAATAGGCGATGTCCTCGTCATTCTCGGCCAGATGGGTGTGCAGCATCACCCCCTTGTCGCGCGCCAGCAGAGCCGCTTCGCGCATCAGATCCCGGCTGACCGAGAAGGGCGAACAGGGGGCCAGACCCACGCGCACCATGGCGCCCTCGGCGGGGTCGTGGAAGGCATCCACGACACGTGCCATATCCTTCAGGATCGCCGCTTCATCCTCGACGAGACTATCGGGCGGCAGCCCACCCGCACTCTCGCCGATCGACATCGCTCCACGCGTCGGATGGAAGCGAAGCCCGATCTCGCGCGCCGCGTCGATCGTATCCTCCAGCCGCGCGCCGTTCGGATAGAGGTAGAGGTGGTCCGAAGTCAGCGTACAACCCGACAGAGCCAGTTCGGCAAGCCCTGTGAGCGCCGAGACGCGCATCTCGTCCGGTCCGAAGCGCGCCCAGATCGGGTAGAGTGTTTTCAGCCAGCCAAAAAGCAGTGCATCCTGCCCGCCGGGCACGGCGCGGGTCAGGGTCTGGTAGAGATGGTGGTGGGTGTTGACGAGACCGGGCGTCACCACACAGCCCCGTGCCTCGATCACCGCGCCAGTTGTCGTCAGTCCCTGCCCGACGGCGGCGACAATGCCGCCCCGTATCAGCACGTCGCCCCGGGCGATCTCGGCCCGTGCAGCGTCCATTGTGACAACGGTTTCGGCGTTTCGGATCAGGATCTCGGACATGGGTTCCCTCTTGCCACCCCTTCGGCGCTGCGGGAACGGCCGGACGACAGAAGGGGGAAGGACTCGTTCCGGCGGGCTGAGCTTACGCTGACACCCTGAAGTCGGCCAGTGCGCGGGACCGGAAACTGTTTCAACGATTGCCGAAAGATCGCGTCAGGCGTTGAGCCGCTCCATCGCCGCGCGATGCACGTCCGGGTTGGCGGCGGCCAGCACCCGGCCGCCACGATGGGCGGGCCGACCCTGCCAGTCGGTCACGATGCCGCCTGCCGCCTCGATGACGGCAATGGGCGCCTGGACGTCATAGGGCTGCAGCCCTGCCTCGACGACCAGATCGATCTGCCCGGCGGCGATGAGCGCGTAGGCATAACAATCCATGCCGTAGCGGGTCAGACGGACATCGCCCGAAAGCCGGCGAAACGCCGTGGCCTCTTCCTGGGTTCCCACTTCCGGGAATGTGGTGAAGAGGATCGCCTCCGACAGCGGCCGTGGTGGGCGCGTCTTCAATGGCCGTCCCCCATGCGGTCCTGCAAGCCCCGCCTGCCCGAACCCGCCTTCGAACCGTTCGCGGATATAGGGCTGGTCGATAATGCCGAACAGCGGACCGTCATCGTTGCCGACGGCGATCAGTACGCCCCAGGTCGGCGTGCCGGAAAGATAGCCGCGCGTACCGTCGATCGGGTCGAGCACCCAGGTCAGGCCGCTGGATCCCGCCTGCGCTCCGAATTCCTCGCC
This sequence comes from Alphaproteobacteria bacterium, assembly GCA_030428915.1. Lineage (GTDB taxonomy): Bacteria > Pseudomonadota > Alphaproteobacteria > Rhodobacterales > Rhodobacteraceae > Albidovulum. The sequence continues at coordinate 3,500 of JAUIDM010000260.1, forward strand.
AAAAATCGCGTCATGAGGACGGCGCGCGGCGAGGATGTCGCGCATGCGCCGCTCCGCCGCGCGATCCGCGACGGTTACGGGATCGAAATGGGTATCGAGCTTGGTGTCAGCGGTAAGGCCGTCAGTACGAAAATGCTCCAGCGTTACCGCGCGGGCGGCATCCGCCAGAGCATGTGCAGTCTCAATGAGCGCACGGCGCTCGTCTTCGGAAACGGTGAACATGCCGACCTCGCGCTTGGTAACGCGCGAGCGGTACCTGCCCACCGCTTTCCGGTCAAGCGCCTCAGGCAGCGTCCGAGAGCACCTTGGCCAAATCGAAGAGCCGTCGGCGCTGCGCCTCGGGAATAGCGTAGTAGGACCGCACCAGCATCAACGCTTCCTTGTCGGCCAGGATGTCGCCGTCGATTTCCTCGACGATCTGGCTGCGGGAATCGAGGCCTTCGAAGAAGAAGCTGATCGGAACACCGAGCGCATCAGAGATGTCCCAAAGACGGGACGCTGAAATCCGGTTCATGCCGGTTTCGTATTTCTGGATTTGCTGGAACTTGATGCCAACCTTATCGGCAAGCTGCTGCTGGGTCATCCCAACCATCCAGCGCCTATGCCGAACACGCTTACCAACATGGACGTCAACCGGGTGTTTCATGGTTTTCTCCGTCATTCTCTACCATTTACCAAGCTGGTTTCGAACCGATGCGCCTTCTCGCGCGAAAACAGGTTAACGAACCGCTTATAACTGGAATAACTCATCTTATGAGTGTACTCGACCTGTCTTTTTGGACAAGAAAGGGTGCCTCACCCGAACGCATTCGTTCAGTTTTCGGCTCTCCCGGAGGTTGCTTCGCATTTTGCAATGCAAATTGCGAATGTTCGTGGACCAATGTTTTTCAAATCGCGATTCATGACCTAGCGTAAGCCTATAGAATCACTTGCCGTTTGCAGATAGGGTCGCGCCGCCCTCCGGCAGAGTCGCGGACGGCATGTACGGAGAAGAACGCGTGAAAGCATTCGGAATCGACGCATTCGGAACGGCCCCGGGGCTCCGCGAAGAGGTCTTGCCCGAACCGGCAGAAGGCCAGGCACGGATCCGCATCGCGGCCTGCGGCCTGAACTTTGCCGATCTACTGATGATTGATGGCAAGTATCAGGAACGGCCCGACCCGCCATTGACACTGGGGATGGAGCCGGTCGGCTGGATCGACAAGCTGGGACCTGACACAGCAGGGCCGCCGCCCGGCACCCGGGTCGCGGTCTATGCCAATAGCGGCGGACTGGCCGAGTACGGATGCTTCCCGGTAGCGCGCTGCGTTCCGCTGCCGGACAACATGCCCTTTAACGACGCCGCCGCCTTTCAGATCACCTACGGGACGAGCCACGTCGCGCTGGATCACAAGGCCCGGCTGCAACCGGGCGAAACGCTCCTCGTTCTTGGCGCAGCGGGCGGTGTGGGTCTGACGGCGGTCGAGATCGGCAAGCGCATGGGCGCACGTGTCATTGCCTGCGCCCGGGGCGCGGGCAAGCTCTCGGCGGCGAAAGAAGCCGGGGCCGACCACTTGATCGACAGCGACACCGATGACCTTCGCGACGCCGTAAATGCACTCGGCGGCGCCGATGTCGTCTACGATCCGGTTGGCGGCGACCAGTTCGACGCAGCCTTTCGCGCGACCCGGCCCGACGGCCGCATCGTGGCGATCGGATTTGCCAGCGGAACCGTGCCGAAGATCCCGGCCAACCATCTGCTGGTCAAGAACATCTCGGTTCTGGGCCTTTACTGGGGCGGATACCTGAAGTTCCGACCAGAAATCCTGACCGACAGCCTCTCAACGCTCTTCAGTTGGTACGCTGACGGCGGCTTGCGACCACACGTCTCTCACACATTCCCGCTGGAAAAAGCGGGGGATGCCTTGGCGACCCTGCGTGAGCGCAAGTCCACCGGCAAGGTCGTCGTTCGCGTGGTCGAAGACGAATAGGCTTCGGAAATTTCGGCCTTCAGGCACTCGACAACCTCGCCCCGAGCCATGCCGGCGTCGTAAAGACAGATGCCCATCTCGCCCAGCGGCGGCAGCCGCCCGGCGCTGCGAACCTCCTCCGTGCCCTCGGGCAAGAGCCCGCGCATCCGCACCGTCACGGCCAGGTCGGCGGCGACCATGGCCTGGATCGTGTCGTTGGAACGGCCGGTGAACGACATCTCCCAGGGAATGCCCGCGGCATCCAGCGCCGCAACCGCGATCGGCCGGAAGCGGCAATTCTCCTCGAAGCCCAAACGCAGCGGATGCAGATGCCAGACCACGCCGCCCGGCGCACCGACCCAGACCAGAGGCAGTTCGCCGACAAGCGCCCCGCCCTCGCCCGGCGTCTCCTCCGTCGTGACGATCAGGTCGAACTCCCCCTTGGCAAAACCTTCCTTCAACGTGGTCGTGAAGGACGAAACGAGGTTGATGCGCGCGCAGGGATAGATCGCGGCGAGTTGCTGCAGGACGCGCGGGATCGCCGGATACACGATGTCGTGGGGCACACCGAGCCGGATTTCCGTGCGGCAGTCTTCGTCGGTCAGCCGTGAAAGCGCTTCGTCATTCAATGTCAGCATGCGGCGGGCGTAGTGGGCCAGCAACTCGCCTTCTGGCGTCAGGGTCAGCTTGCGCTGCGATCGGGTGAAGAACGCCTGGCCCAGCCCCTCTTCCAGTCGCTTGA
>JAUIDM010000261.1 GCA_030428915.1 Alphaproteobacteria bacterium
GTAAGGACCGCGTCGGCAGTGGCGAAATACTCGGCACTGGTCGCAGCCGCCAGCAGCCACCAGACGATCAGGAACACCGCGACGATCAGCGCATTGCCGGTGATCCGTGTCAGGATCGAGGTGATTGCGGTCAGTTGCGGGCGGTAGATCTGCAGATGCGGCGACAGCGGACGGTTGCCCCGGTTGACATCGGCCATGGTCGGTCCCTCTCTTGCCTTCGCCACACGGGCGCGCGGGAACGCCAGCGGGCAGTCCCGTACTTCATAACGCAAATGCCGCCCATGTCACGCCGCGATTGGCCCAAAACCGACGATTTCCCGCGCGTTAGCGATAAAGAGCGGGTTTGTGATCACGTCGAATTTTCTTGTGATCACAAATTTGACGACCCGCGCCGCCCGCTGCCGGTATTGCATACTGTCGCACGCCGGCCCTTCCCGCGATAGTTGTGGCCAGCCCCGCCCCGCGCGGCCATAGTGCGGGCCGGGATGGATAACGACGAGGGGAAGAATGACACTCAGACGAGGCCTCGCGCTATTGCTGCTGCTTCCCCTCATCTTCATCCTCAACAGTTGCAAGACATTCACATGGCACCAGAAGATGACCGTCACGGTCGAAACGCCCGTTGGTGATGTCTCGGGATCGTCGGTCACCAGAATGAAGGTGATCAGCAAGCCCAGGACCCTGCCCGACGCGGGCGTGGTTGAGGCAAAGCTGACCGGCGAGGCTGTGGTGGTGGAGGTCCTGACCGGCCGCTACGTCTTTGCGCTGCTGGAACTGGGATGGGCGGAGGCGGCCTATGCCGATGCACGAACCGGCGTCGGCAAGGAAGGGTTCGAGGACTTCATGCGCCATATCGTGGCGCAGAAGGGCAAACCCGCCATGCCGCTGCCGGAAGACGCCCTGCCGCGCCTTGTGACCTTCGGCGACATATCCGATCCGACGAGCGTCGCGCTGGTGGACCCGGACGATCTGGCGGCGAGCTTCGGGCCGGGGGTACGGCTGAAGTCCGTCACGCTGGAGATCACGGATGAGCCGGTGAGTGAGGGCCGTGTCGAGTCTTTACTGGGGTGGTGGCTCGGTAATAGAGCAGGTTCATACAACGAAGTCGCACCTATTCAACTCCCAGACAACAGCCCACGCGGTTGGTCGCACCTGTCTGCGTTGGAGTTTTGGTCACTTGACCGATTGAAAACGATTGAGGGAGCAGCAAGATGACCATCTCACCAGAGCTTACACGCGCACTTCTGGCAACGGTATCGGACAACCCAGCCTACAGTCCCGGTTTGGCTGGACTGGACGGAAGCTGCGTCAGCGAGACGGCCCGGCGGCTGGAAAGCGCAACATGATGCGGCTCGTTATCGCCCTTCTCCTCCCCCTCCTCCTCGCGGGCTGCAAGGAGAAGTACGAGTGGCGGCAGAAGATGACTGTTACGGTAGAGACGCCTGCGGGCGAGGTTTCCGGATCTTCGGTCAGCGCGGTAAGCTGGCAGGAACATGCGATCCGGTTTCCCGACGGCATGGGCTGGCACTACAACGTGACGGGTGAGGCGGTGGTGGTCGAGGTCACGCCGGGGCGGTATCTCTTTGCGCTGCTGACAGGCGCGGGAACGACGGAATACATGGGCTCCGTCGCTCCGGCCTCGATTGCCGAGCGCGAGGGACGCGTGATCGACCCCGACCTCTTCGACGAAGTCCGCGACAAACGCGGTCGGGCGGCAGGGGTGATCGTGGTGCCCGAGGTCCAGTACCCGCTGATGGTGACCTTTGCCGATATCGCCGATCCGGCGAGCGTGATACTGGTGAAACGCGACGATCTGGCGGCGAGTTTCGGGCCGGGGGTGCGGCTGAAATCGGTGACGCTGGTGGTGACGGATGAGCCGGTGACGGAGGGCACCGTGGAGGCGTTCCAATTCTGGCCGGTTCTGAGAAAACAGAGAACCTTTTCTGGCCTACATTTCGCGGATCCCACAAGGCCGGAACCACTGAACTATTTCACCTATGAAGTTCTTAAGCATGAGCAATTGAAATGAGTTTCTGTCCGGAGCAGTTCTGTTGAATAGTCTGGATCACAAGCTCCGGTTTTGCGACCTGGCTTGTTTGCACACTGCCGAAGCCCGAAGCGCTCGCACTCCTTCCTCTACTCCCCGCCAAACCCCACCGGCACCACGCGCTCCGGCCCCGTGGAAATCTGCCGCTCCGTCTCGCGTCGCAGCTTCCTTTGCATGCGTTCGGGATATTCGTCGTAATTCTCCGCCGTCACCACGAAGGCATTGCCGCCCGTCATCACGTTCCGGGCGAGGTAGTCCGGCAGCCCGTCATCGTCCCCCCTTATCACCAGCGCGTTCACGGTGATCGCCAAGGCTTCCATCTCGGGCTTGACCTCCACCGGCTCCGTCCCCTCGTTCGACCGCCCGTCGCCCGAGATATCCATCACCCGGCGCTTGCAGGCGGGGGCATCGTCAAAGACGCGGGCGCCGAAGGTCATCGCCTCGCCGATCGCCGTCGAAAACTCCGTCCAGACCCGGGGCGCCGTCTCGATCTGCCGGGCCAGTGCCTCCAGATCGCCCTCGCTCAGAACCCGCGTCCAGCCGACGGTCAGCTCCTGCCGCGAGGCGCCCGTCCATTGCATCAGCGCGACCGTCGCCTGCCCGCGCACCAAAGCCTCGCGCACCACGGAATCGCGCAGGCCCTCGGCCAACCCCTCCATCTGCACCCGGTATTCGCGGGCATCGACCGAGCCCGAGACATCGACGGCCAGCAACAGCGCCAGATCGCAGGCCGCGCCGGGCAGCGGGGCGAGCAGGGCAAGGCCGGTCAGGACGGGGCGAAACCATCTCATGCGGGCAGCTTAGCAGTGCCACTGCCCGCCGGTCCATCGGCCACAGATCACATGGGCATCATCGCCCAGTAATCGAGATCGAGCAGCACATCGGGCCGGTATTTCCCGTCCTCGCCCTTCAGTGCGAAATCGTGCGCGCCGTGCTTCACCGCCACCAGCCGCAGCCGGATCGCGCCGACGCCCGGTGCCGCCGTCTCGGCCTTGTCGAGCACTTCCGACCAGGCCCGCACCGTATCGCCCGAGAAGCAGGGATTGGCATGGGCGCCCGCATTCAGCGCGACAATCACCTGCGCGTTGGCAAGCCCGTTGAACGACAGGGCGCGGGCGAGCGAGATGACATGACCGCCATAGATCAGCCTTTTGCCGTCCTCGCGGTTCGTCGCATCGAAATGCACCTTGGCGGTGTTCTGCCAGAGGCGGGTGGCCAGCATATGCTCGGCCTCTTCCACCGTCACGCCATCGACATGATCGATCTTTTCGCCCACCGCATAATCGCCCCAGCGATGCGGCTCCCCCGCCAGCGTGAAGTCGTAATTGGAAAAATCGAGCCCCGCAGGCACGATCAGGTCGGCGGCGGGCACGGTTTCTTGCAGATCGGGAACAACCGTCGCGGGCGCAGGCGCCTCAGCGTCGCGCTTCCGCACCATCACCCAGCGGACATAGTCCATGACCGTCTCGCCGTGCTGGTTGAGCCCCCGCGTGCGGACCCAGACCACGCCCGATTTGCCGTTCGAGTTCTGCTTCAGCCCGATCACCTCGGATTCGGACCTGAGCGTATCGCCCGGCCAGACCGGCCTATGCCAGCGTCCCTCGGCATAGCCGAGATTGGCGATGGCGTTGAGCGAGATGTCGGGGACCGTCTTGCCGAAGACCGTATGGAACGCGATCAGGTCATCCATCGGCGCGGCCGCAAGACCGCAAGACCGGGCGAATTCATCCGACGAATAAAGCGCGTGGCGGGCCGGATAGAGCGCATGGTAAAGCGCCCGCTCGCCGCCCGAAAGGGTGCGGGGCACGGCATGAACGATCACCTCGCCAAGGGAGTAGTCTTCGAAGAAACGGCCGGGATTGGTCTTCATCGTTTGCTCAGTTCCGTCTTTATGTGCAGATGGCAGGGCTTTCGGTGACCGCGGCCCGGCCGCAAAGCCTATCCGTAGGTCCCTAGGAACGGGTTTCGGCCGAGCCAGATGTGGATGGCCGCGATCACCGCATAGATAACGACCGCGATGGCCACCCCGATCAGGTCACTGCGCAGATGCCCGGCGGGGGGCGGCGTCCAGCTTTCCCGCGCATTGATCATCAGGATAGAGACAACGGCCCAGAGCCCGATGCCCCCGAAGAGTATAAGCGAGGCGAGATCACCATTGACCAGAAGATGTGCCACTGCCCAGATGATGACGGCTGTCAGCATCGGGTGACGCATCCACGCCTTCACAAGCCCTTTCGAATGCGGAACGCCGATAAGGAAGACAGAAATCAGCATCAGAAGGTTATTGAGATGGCCCATCCCGGCCATAGGCTCATAGACCGGCGTGAATTCGGCCCGGCGATACCCGATGACCATCAGGATGATCGCGGCAAGCGACAGCACGGTCACGGCCATCTTGCCCGGCATCACGCCCATGCGTGCCCGCAGACTCGGCGCGATGCGTTTGAAGAGGTGGGATATCCACCAGAGCGCGAGGCCCAGGATCAGGATCTGCATGACTTTCCTCCGCCTGCCGGAAACAACGGCAGTTTCACCTAAATCGCGCGGTCCGCAATAGCCTCGGCGCGGATCGCCTCGGCGCGGGCAAGGATCTGCCGGGCCGTTGCGGCATGCAGGTTCTCGACGATCTTGCCATCCAGGACGGCGACACCCTGACCGTCGCGGCGGGCGGCGTCGAATGCCTCGATCTGGCGGCGCGCAAGGTCGACCTCGGTTTCGGAGGGGGAGAATTCCTCATTCGCGATTGCGACCTGGGCGGGATGGATCACCGTCTTGCCGTCAAAGCCCATGTCGCGGCCCTGCTTGCATTCTGCGCGCAAGCCCTCGTCATCCTTGAAGGCATTGTAGACGCCATCGATGGCAATCAGGCCATGGGCGCGCGCTGCGAGCAGGCACAGCTGAAGACCCGTCAGCAGCGGCATCCGGTCGGCGCGGAACCGCGTATTCAGCTCCTTTGCCAGATCATTGGTGCCCATGACCATTCCCGCGAGCCTTGGATGGGCGGCAATGGACGCGGCATTCAACATGCCGGCGGGCGTTTCCATCATGGCCCAGACGGGCACATCGGGGATGAGAGCGGCCACCGCCTCGACATCCGCCGCCGATCCGACCTTCGGGATCAGAAGCGCATCGATCCCTGCCCCCCGGAACGCCCTGACATCTTCGGCGCCCCATGGCGTATCGAGCCCATTCACCCGGACGATCCGTGCGCGCGCGCCGTAATCCGCTTCGGCCAGCACACGGGACAGAAGCGCGCGGGCGCCTTCCTTCTCATCCGCCGCAACCGCGTCTTCCAGATCGAAGATGATCGCATCCGCCGGAAGGCTTTGCGCCTTTTCCAACGCACGCTCCCGGGCGCCGGGAATGTAGAGCACCGAGCGATAGGGGCGCATACGATCGTCTGCCTGGGACATGAGAGATTCCTCGCAACTTTATTTCGCAAATGACCATAGGAACGGTATATTCGGCAAGCCCCGAAATGCCGCAGCGCAGAAATTTCTTGTAAAGCACCGCCATGGAACCGGAAATCGAAACCGCCCGGCCATGCGCTCGGTCCATTAACCACATTTTCCGCGCCTGTCAGGCAGCATCGCTCGGTGTCACGGGGCAGTGAAACACGACAGACGCCGCGCCCCTTTCAACCGATGGGGATATGCCATGAAACAAAAACTCTTTGCACTCTCGCTCGGCTTTGGCGGGCTCATACTGGCCACGCATCATGCCTTCGCGCAAGGCAACCCGCAATGCGCTGAACGCTCGACGGTCGTTGCGGAACTCTCCGATCGCTACGGAGAGACGCGTCACGCCATCGGTCTTGCCGCAAACAACGCGGTGATGGAGGTCTTCGCCTCGACCGAGAGCGGAACCTGGACGATCACGGTCACGCTAGCGAACGGCATGACCTGTCTCATGGCTTCGGGCCAGAACTACGAGACGCTGGCCGAGGGCACGCCGCTCAAGGATCAAGGGGCCTGAACCGTCGTTCCCCGAGCGTGGGTGGGTCAAACCCACTCCACGGGCCGCTTCATACCGCGATGACAGTCCAGAGATGCTTCAACGACACCGCAAGGAGCGCCCAGGTCACGAGCCGGAAGAACAGGACCTCGGGCAGTACCTTGACCAGCCACACCCCGGCCAGG
>JAUIDM010000262.1 GCA_030428915.1 Alphaproteobacteria bacterium
TGGTAAGCCCGCCGCCGGGATGCGCGCGCGAGGGAACAGCATGACCGAGATCAGGCTCACCAATACGAAGACCCGAAGGAAAGAGGTCTTCACGCCCATCGACCCGAAGAACGTGCGGATGTATGTCTGCGGACCGACGGTGTATGACCGCGCCCATATCGGCAACGCGCGCCCCGTCATCGTCTTCGACGTGCTCTTCCGGCTTTTGCGCCATGTCTACGGGCCGGACCACGTCACCTATGTGCGCAACTTCACCGACGTCGACGACAAGATCAACGCGGAAGCGCAGCGCCGCAAGGATGCGGGCGATCCGCGCACGCTGGAGGAACTGATCCGCGAGCGGACGGATGAGACGATCCGCTGGTATCACGACGATATGGGGGCACTCGGCAACCTGACGCCCTCGGCCGAGCCGCGCGCGACGGAATATATCGGCCAGATGATCGCGATGATCGCCGATCTGATCGGAAGGGGCCACGCCTATGAGAAAGAGGGCCACGTCCTCTTCCGCGTCCGGTCTTACAAGGACTACGGCAAACTGTCCGGCCGGTCCGTCGATGACATGATCGCGGGCGCAAGGGTGGAGGTCGCGCCCTTCAAGGAAGACCCGATGGACTTCGTTCTCTGGAAACCGTCGACCGACGACCTGCCGGGCTGGGACAGCCCGTGGGGCCGGGGCCGCCCCGGCTGGCACATAGAATGCTCGGCCATGAGCCATGAGCTACTGGGCGAGAGCTTCGACATCCATGGCGGCGGCATCGACCTGCAATTCCCGCACCACGAGAACGAGATCGCCCAGTCGGCCTGCGCCCATCCGAAGGGTGAGTTCGCTCGGGTCTGGATGCATAACGAGATGCTTCAGGTCGAGGGCAAGAAGATGTCGAAGTCCCTCGGCAATTTCTTCACGGTGCGCGATCTCTTGGAGGGCAACTGGTCCGGCGGCTGGAAAGTCCCGGGCGAGGTGATCCGGTTTGTCTATCTCTCGACGCATTATTCGAAGCCGATGGATTGGACGGATGAGAAGGCGAAGCAGGCGATGGCGACGCTGAGGAAGTGGCGTGCACAAACCCGGGGCGTGACTCCGGCGGACGAGCCCATTCAGTACTTCGCCGAAACACTATCAGAAGACCTTAACACTGCTGGCGCAATCGCGGAGCTTCATCAACTCTCTCATGCACACGATCAACCGAACCTGCTTCGGAATGCGAGATTGCTTGGCCTGTTGACTGACGAGCTTGGCGGTTGGGAGGATGTTGGCCCGGCAGATGGCGCGGATCTTTCTAAGCTAGACTCGATCGGAAGATGGATAAGCGCTGCCCGTGAAATCGCTTCTCAGACAAAGGACTTTTCCGTGGTCGATCGTTACAAGCGCGAGTTGGTTGAGGCGGGTGTTGAAGTGCGAATGTCCAAGCATGGCGTTGAGTTGACGCCGACGTCAGATTTTAGCAGCGAGCGGCTTTGGAGGATCGAGAGAACATGATCCTTACGGTTAAGTGTTTAGAGAAAACAGAGGTTCGCCCCCGGCCCGAAGGTGGGGGCGGTTTCGCCCCCGCCCTGGGGGGCGGGTCGGGGGCGAACCGGGCCGCAGGCGGCCCGGGAAGGTATGCGCCAGATGTCTAAGGACCGCCTCTACCTCTACGACACCACGCTGCGCGACGGGCAGCAGACGCAGGGTGTGCAGTTCTCCGTTCCCGAAAAGCGTCAGATCGCCGAGGCGCTCGGTGCGATGGGCATCGACCATATCGAGGGCGGCTGGCCCGGCGCCAATCCTACCGACTCAGAGTTCTTTGAGAACCGCCCCCAGACTCGCGCGACCTTCACCGCCTTCGGCATGACCAAGCGGGCAGGGCGCTCGGCGGAGAATGACGACACGCTCGCCGCCGTTTTGAACGCGGGGACCCCTGCTGTCTGCCTCGTAGGCAAAACTCATGATTTCCATGTCACGACCGCGCTTGGCATCTCGCTGGACGAAAACCTCGAAAGCATCGGAGCGTCCATCGCACATCTCGTCGCCAAGGGCCGCGAGGCACTTTTCGACGCCGAGCATTTCTTCGACGGCTACAAGGCAAATTCCGCCTATGCGCTCGACTGTCTGAAAGCCGCATATGATGCAGGCGCGCGCTGGATCGTGCTCTGCGACACCAATGGCGGCACGTTGCCCGCCGAAGTGGGTCGGATCACCGCCGAGGTTATCGCCGCCGGCATCCCCGGCGACCGCCTTGGCATCCACACCCATAACGACACCGAAAATGCCGTCGCCGCCAGCCTCGCCGCCGTCGATGCCGGGGTGCGCCAGATCCAGGGCACACTGAACGGTCTCGGCGAACGCTGCGGAAATGCCAATCTCACGGCCCTGATCCCGACGCTGCTGCTCAAGGAGCCCTATGCCAGCCGCTTTGGGACCGGCATCACCCGGGATGCGCTGAAAAATCTGACCCGCGTGAGCCGGATGCTCGATGACATCCTGAACCGGGTGCCGCTGCGCAGCGCCGCCTATGTCGGCGCGTCGGCCTTTGCTCACAAGGCGGGGCTGCACGCCAGCGCGATCCTGAAGGACCCCACGACCTACGAACATATCGACCCGACCCTGGTCGGCAATGACCGCGTCATCCCGATGTCCAATCAGGCAGGGCAGTCGAACCTGCGCATGCGCCTGGCCTCGGCCGGGATCGAGACCGCGCCGAAGGACGTGGCCCTGTCGCGCATCCTTGAGATCATCAAGGAACGCGAAGATCAGGGTTATGCCTACGACGGTGCCCAAGCCTCGTTCGAACTTCTGGCCCGCCGCGAACTCGGCCTTCTGCCCGACTATTTCGAGGTCAAGCGTTACCGCGTGACCGTCGAGCGGCGGAAGAACAAGTACGACAGGATGGTGACGCTGTCCGAGGCGGTTGTCGTCGTAAAAATCGCGGGCGAAAAAACCCTGTCGGTCAGCGAAAGCATGGATGAGACCGGCAGCGACCGGGGCCCGGTCAACGCACTCGCCAAGGCTCTGGCCAAGGATCTCGGTCCGTATCAGGCGGCGATCGACGACATGAAGCTGGTCGACTTCAAGGTGCGCATCACCCAGGGCGGCACCGAGGCCGTGACCCGCGTCATCATCGACAGCGAGGATGGGGCGGGCCACCGGTGGTCGACTGTGGGTGTCAGCCCCAACATCGTCGATGCCTCGTTCGAGGCGCTTCTTGATGCGATCACCTGGAAACTCGTCCATGACGGCGTGACCCCGGCATGAGCGAAGAGGCATTCTTCACGCTTCACCGCGACATTCCCCGACAGGGGCCGGGGATGGCCGAGGATGTGCTCTGGGTTCTCGACCAGATCGATCCGCCCGCGCGCATCATCGACGCAGGCTGCGGGCCCGGCGCCGATATGGAAACCTTTGCCGCGACCCTGCCCAAGGTCGAGATCGACGGTTACGATATCGTGCCGCATTTCGTGTCCGAGGCGCGCGACCGGCTGGACTGTTTTGGGCCGCGTATCCGGGTCTGGTGCGGCGATATGGGGGAAATCACCGGCCCGGCCGATCTGATCTGGTCGGCGGGGGCGGTCTATTTCCTTGGCATCGAGGACGCGCTTTCCCGCTGGCGCAAGGCCCTTGCCCCGGGCGGCGTGATCGCCTTTTCCGAGCCGGTCTTCCTGACCGATCCGCCATCGACGGCGGCAACCGCGTTCTGGGCGGACTGTCCCGGCGTGGGGACCGCCGAAAAGATCGCGGACCGTGTGGAAAAGGCAGGGTTCAGGACGCGGGCCACGCGGCTCATCACCGGGCGGGCCTGGCTCGACTACTACCTGCCGCTCATGTCCCGCGCGGCGCGGCTCCGGATCGGGGGCGGGCCCGACCTCGCCCGCGAACTCGATTCTGCAGAGGACGAATTCGCCCGATGGCGCGCCGCACCTACGGAGGTTGCCTATCTCCTGAGTGTGGTCGAGCCGGTATGAGCGATCCCTGCGCCGACCTCGTTCATGACGGCGACAGGGAGCGGTTCGCGGCGACAATGGCCGCGCCGGTGGACGCACGTCCGAAACTCTGGCCGCTCTATGCCGCCAATCTGGAGATCGCCCGCGCGCCCTGGGCCTCCTCTGAACCGATGGTGGCCGAGATGCGGCTGCAATGGTGGATCGATACGATTGACGAACTGGCGAATGGTGCCGACAGACGGGGTCATCCGGTTACCGAGGCGCTGGCGCCCCTGCTGCGGGCCGATCCGGCGCTCGCGGTGCTGCTGTCGGGCATTGCGGAGGCGCGTCGCTGGGATTGCTGGCGCGAGCCCTTCCCGGATCGCGCCGCCTTCGATGCCTATCTCGACCAGACCGCCGGCAACCTCATGTGGGCCGCGGCCCGTGCACTTGGCACGCCAACCGACAGCGAGCGCCCGATCCGCGATTTCGCCTGGGGTGCGGGCCTTGCTGCGTATTTTCGCGCAGTTCCGGAACTGGAAGCCCGCGGGCGTCTTCCCTTCAGCGATGGCCGCCCCGGGACGCTTCGTGCGCTTGCCGCCGAAGGCCGGTCCCGCATGGCGCTGGCAAGGTCCAAGGGTGTTGCCCGCGTCGCCCGTCCCGCACTCTGGACAGGTGCCACTGCCGAGGCAGTGCTGAAGCAGGCGGAACATGACCCGCGCCGCATCGCTGAAGGAAGGCTTGGACTTTCCGATCTTGCGGAAAAATGGGCTTTGCTGGCCCGAGCGCTGATCGGGCGCTATTAGAATGATACACTTTCTGTCCGGAAACACTCCGGGTGAGACGCCCGCAGGCAGCGGCGCGGGTAGCGCCCCCAAGTGGGCCTCAGTACCGGGGCCTGAGCACCAGCCAGATCAACGACCCGCCCGCCAGAACCAGGAATGGCAGCATGGCGATGTTTACGGCCTGCCAGCCGGCGATCACGCTCGTGCCCGAACAGTTCATCAGCCCGCCTGATGCCAGCGACGCAACAGTTACGCCGCCGAAGACGACAAGGTCGTTGATGCCCTGAATGCGGCCGCGTTCCTCCGGTGCATGGGCCGATGCCAGAAGCGTCGTGGCGCCAATGAAACCGAAGTTCCAGCCAAGCCCCAGTAGAACCAGCGCTATATAGAACTGCTCCAGTTCCACGCCGGACAGGGCGACCGCGCCGGCACCAGCCAGAATCGCGAGGCCCGTGCCCATGATCGCGGGCGGGCCGAACCGGGCGATCAGGTGTCCGGTAAAGAAGGATGGAATGAACATCGCCAACACATGGGCCGAGACGATATCTGCCGCATCGCCTTCCTCGAAACCGCATCCGACCACCGCGAGCGGCGTCGAGGTCATGACGAGGTTCATCAGCGCATAGCTCACCATCGCGCAGATGATCGCGACGAGGATTGTCGGATCCCGGAGCATTTCCATCCGACTGCGGCCCAGTGGCTCGCCGTCCTTGCGCCCCGGCGGGCGGGGAATGTCGAGCAAAAGGAACAGTCCCGCCCCGACGATGTTCAGGGCCGCGATGGCCAGATAGGTTCCCAGAAACGCCACCGCCATCGCGTCGGTCGTCAGCTTGACGATCTGCGGCCCGACAATGGCCGAGGCAAGCCCCCCCGCCATGACCCATGAAATCGCCTTGGGCCGGAACGCGTCCGATGCCGTGTCGGCCGCGGCAAAGCGATAGAAGCCCTGCGCCGACATGTACATGCCTGTCAGGAACGAACCCGCAAGGAAGATCGGAAACGACCCGTAGTAAAGGCCTGCCGCGCTGACAGCCGCACCCGCCGCGCCGCCTGTTGTGCCCAGCCAGAATCCGGCGCGCCGCCCGTACCGTGCCATCAACGAGGACATCGGCGTTGCCATCAGCATCGACGAAAGCACGATCATCGAGATTGGCAAGGTCGCAAGGCATGGGTTGGGCGAAAGCATCTGCCCCGACAGCCCGCCAACGATGAAGACCATCGGCATTTGCGCGCCAAGCACAGCCTGCGCGAGGATCAGCACGAAGACATTGCGCCGCGCGCGGTGCGAATAGTCGGGCAGGGGGGCGGTCACTTCCATGGCAACTGCCTAATGCCGACGCAAAGCGAACCGCAAGCGCTTCGTTGTCACAGGTACAATTCCGGCAGGGACCGGAGATCACTCATCGGGTGGCACCAGACCGAGTCCACGCAGATATATGCCGATCCCGGCCTCCAGAAGTTCTTCGGGCGGGAAG
>JAUIDM010000263.1 GCA_030428915.1 Alphaproteobacteria bacterium
ACCCAGAAGAAATCGCGCCTTTCGGTAAAGCCTGCCGCCTCGACCGCGCGGATCGCATCGATGATCCGGCCCGGCCCGATCTTCAGCCCGGCTTTTCGGAGCGCGCGGGCAAAATGAGCTATGTTGGCGCCAAGCTTGCCGTCTTCGGGTATGTCGAATGGGACCGCCTCAGGCATCAGGCGGGCGCGAGTTCGGCACGGACCTCATCCAGCAGCTTCTTGGCCGGCGATCCCGCGATCTTCTGGATGTCATCCTGGTATTTCAGGATCGCGCCAAGCGTATCGGCGATAATCTCGGGCGAAAGCGCGATCACATCGAGGGCGAGCAGACATTTCGCCCAGTCGATCGTTTCGGCGACACCGGGCTTCTTGAAGAGGTCTTCGGAGCGGAGTTTCTGGACAAAGGCCACCACCTCGCGGCTGAGCGTCTCGGTAGCCTCTGGTGCCCGGGCATGGACGATCTCCATTTCACGCTCGAATGTCGGGTAGTCCACCCAGTGGTAAAGGCAGCGGCGTTTCAGCGCGTCATGCACTTCGCGCGTGCGGTTAGAGGTAAGGATGACGATGGGCGGTTCAGGCGCATGGATAGTACCCAATTCGGGGATCGTCACCTGGAAATCCGACAGGGCTTCCAGCAGGAAGGCCTCGAATGGCTCGTCGGTCCTGTCCAACTCATCGATCAGAAGGACCGGCGCACCACCGGGCTGCGGGCGCATCGCCGCCAGCAGCGGACGTTCAATCAGGTAATCCTCGGTAAAAAGCTCAGCCCTAAGCGCATCCCGGTCGGCGCCCCCGCCCGCCTCGGCAGTCCGGATCGCGATCATTTGCGCGGCGAAGTTCCAGTCATAGACCGCCGAGGCGGTGTCGAGACCTTCGTAGCATTGTAGCCTGATCAGCTTTCGGCCCAACCCGGCGGCGATCGCCTTGGCGATTTCGGTCTTGCCGACCCCGGCCTCGCCTTCAAGGAAAAGCGGGCGCCCGAGTCTAAGCGCAAGGAAGGCAACGGTGGCGAGCGGCCGGCCGCAAACGTAGTTCTGCCCGGCCAGCATGGTCTCGACTGCGTCGATATGGGTGATTGCCTTGGTCAATGTCGCTCCTTTTCTTCCCGCACTCTGAGTACGGCACCACGGCTTGTCCAGTCCATAGGACCTTCCGGTCGGTACCGCCCCGGAATCCGCATTGCCTAACGCGAACGATGCGAAGATGCTGCAACGGCTGACGCAAGGAGACCGGATATCGATGAAGATCGCAGTGCTAGGCATTGGCAAGATCGCGCGCGATCAGCATATCCCGGCCATCAATACCTCGCCGGACTGGACCCTTGCCGCAACCCTTTCGCGCGCTGGCACGGTCGATGGCGTCCCCGCATTTACCGACATGGACGCAATGCTGCGGCACTGTCCCGGGCTCGACGCGGTGTCTCTGTGCCTGCCGCCCGGGCCGCGGCTCCCCTATGCCGAAGCTGCTCTGAAGGCGGGCCTGAATGTCATGCTGGAAAAACCGCCCGGCGCGACGCTGTCGGAATGCAGGTCGCTTGAGGCGTTGGCCCGGGCGAAGGGTGTCGCTCTTTTCGCGACCTGGCATTCGCGCGAGGCCGCGATGGTTTCGGCGGCGAGGGCATGGCTGAAGGGCAAGCGGCTGCGCCGTCTGAACATAATCTGGAAAGAAGATGTCCGAAAATGGCATCCTGGACAGGATTGGGTGTGGGAACCAGGCGGTCTCGGCGTCTTTGACGCCGGCATCAACGCCCTGTCGATCCTGACCGGGATACTGTCCGAAGCCCTTCATGTCAGTGCAGCCACACTGCACGTTCCCGAAAACAGGCAAGCACCGATTGCCGCCTCGCTCGCCTTCCGCCACCCGGAAGGGGCAGAGGTAACGGCAGAGTTCGATTGGCGGCAGGAGGGGCCGCAGACCTGGGACATCATCGCGGAAACCGACGCGGGGACGATGGTGCTGACCCGCGGCGGGGCGCATATGGCGGTAGACGGCGTGCCCCAGGGCGGCGGTCGCGAACAGGGCGAGTACCCGCGCCTTTACGCTAAGATGGCGCGGCTGATCGCAGCGCAGGCCATCGATTTCGACGTCTCCCCCATGATCCACACCGCTGATGCCTTTCTGCGCGGCGAACGACGGACGACCACTGCCTTTCACTGGTAGTGCCTTCTTCCGGAACCGAACCCAGACAAAACGTTAACCCTGTGTCGCCCGTCACAGCGCCGCGCCGCGCCTGCCGTCATCCTGCGCTGACAGAGGGGCGCACGATCCCTCGCTCAGACGAAGGGTTGAAGAAATGACAAAGGCGATTTTTTTGGCAGCTCTGGTCGCAACTATCCCTACCATGGGTACGGCAGAGGCCGTGCAAAATGATCTAGGCACGGGTGCGACTGTCCACGAACTGTCCCGCGTCGATCCCGGCAAGACGCTGAAACTCATCAAGCGCATCAAGGATGCCGGCGGCAGCCATATCGCATCGTAAACGACACCGGCCGGACAATGCGGCGGACGGATAGGATCTGTAAAACCTCGGCGGGTATCCCGTCATGCTGAGAGGAGATGACAGGATGATTACCTCCGTCGTCCGACACCCCGGATCGCACTGCACCCCCCGGAACGATGCAGCGAGGCGCGGACCCATGAGGCACGCCGGGAGACGGCTGATCACTGGCTTCTTGCTCAGCACCTGCCTGACCGCGGGCATGGCGGCGGCACAGAGCAACCGCGAGCTTGACCGGCTTCTTACCAGCACCGGCGGGGCGGAATCGGTGCGCGCGATCGACCTGTCGACCCGTGCGGCCAAACGCTATGCGGTCGTGATCGGCAACTCGGACTATGCAGCCATTCCCGACCTGCCCAATGCCCATGCGGATGCCGGGGTCATGGCCCAGTTCTTCAAGGAACAGGGTTATGACGTCCATACTCATCTCGACATCACCAAGCGCGGGTTCGAAGACGCGCTGCGCCGGGTCCTTTTCGACGTGGACAAGAACACCGAGGTCGTCGTTTTCTTCGCCGGGCACGGGTTTCAGATCGGGTCCGAGAATTACCTTGTCCCGGTCGATGCCGATCTCGACACGATCTACGACGTTCCGTTCGAGGCGGTATCGCTCGGCTCGCTCGTGGGCATCATCGGCGCGCGGGCGCGCTTGCAGGTGGTCATCCTCGACAGCTGCCGCGACAATCCCTTCGCGGGCAAGACGGTGCTGACCCGCATCGGCAATGAGCTGCGTGAGGTCCGGACCGGGTTCTCTTCGCAGGCGGCACCGCTGAACTCCATGCTGATCTTCTCGACCGCCCCGGGATCGGTGGCGTTCGACGGCGACGGTGCAAACAGCCCGTTTACCGCCGCCCTTATCGAAGAGGTCAGCGACACGCCCGACGCGCTGGTCAAGGAAGTGTTCGAGGGCGTCCGCAAGCTGGTCTTCGACCGCACCAATGGACGCCAGGTGCCGTGGGACAGTTCGACCCTCATCGAACCGGCGAGCTTCGGCCTTGGAAATGCGCTCAGCCGCCCGATTTCCGTGTCGAGCATTGGCACCGGTGCCAATCGCGGCCTTGCCCGGATTGTGCCGGAGGATGAGGCCAAGGCCATCGTGACCGTCGCCGAGACCCGCGCGGTCGTGGAGGCCGATTTCGTGCCCGAGGTGCAGATCGGCTTCGTCCTCAGGAACGCGCTTGACCTGACGCCCGCCGACCAGGTGACGATCACCGAGCAACCGAAAACAGGGCGGCTGGTCCTGCCCGACGAAACCGGGTTCCAGCGCAACGTTCTGGGCGACACGCTCAGCAGCGGAGAGGTCGACCGGTTGCTTCTGGTCAACGACTCCGTGCAGGTTCCGGCCACGTCGCTGACCAACGGGGTGATCGAGGATTTGATCGGCGTTACCGTCAATGGCGAGGCTCAGCAGGTGCAGCTTGCCCTGAAACCGGATGAATGCGACTTCGAAGCCGGGGACCACCTGGACCCCGACGGCATGGGTCTGACACGCTATGCAAACGAGATCCGCCCCGAAAAGGCCGTCGCGGCCTGCCGCACCTCGGTCGCGGCCAACCCCGACAACGGGCGATTCCACTATCAGCTTGGCCGTGCGCTGATTTCGCTGCGCCAGAACGATGCCGCCAAGGCAGAGTTCGAGCGCGCGAAAGAGCTTGGCCATGCCCGTGCCTGGCAGGCGCTTGGCAATGCGATCCTGAACGAGGCCAAGGAAACCGGCGGCGTATCGAATCCGAAAGCCTCTGAAGAGGTGCTGCAACTCTTCGCCCAAGGCGTCGACAAGGGCGACCCCTACGCCTTTTACTCGCTCGGTCGGCAATTCATGCGCTTCGGCGGTTCCGACGCGATCGAGATCGAGGGCTATGACCTGATGATGCGCGCGCTGGAGGTTGGCCATACCTTCGCGATGAACGAGTTGGGCTATTTCTATCTGGATGAGACCGGCGAATTCTACGACGCCGAACGCGGACTGCGCTATCTCCGCGAAAGCGCCAGCCGTGACGATATCTACGGTTTCAACAACATGGGGCTGGTCTACCTCAACGGCCTTGGTGGAACACCGGTCGATAACGGCGCGGCCTACGAGATGTTCCGCAAGGCGGCCGAAGGCGGCCATCCGAACGCGCCCTACAATCTTGGCCGCATGTATCGCGACGGTACGGCGCCAGGCGGACGCGACCTGAAAGCTGCGGTCGACTGGTTCAGCGCAGGGCTGGAGCGGGGCGACGCAAATGCCGGCGGGCATGCCGCCTTTCTCATCTCCAGCGAAGGCGCCGCGGGCTATGACATGTTCGATGCCGCCATGCTGGCCGCAAAGGCTGCTGCCCTTGGCAGCCAGAAGGCTGCGGGACCCGCACGCGAATTGCTCTCGTCCTACGATGCGAGGTCGATCGCAGGCGGCACGCAGAAGCTGATCCGCGCTTTAGGTGGAGAGCTCGAGGCCGACGGCTCGTTCGGCCCGTCGAGCGAGGCGGCCCTTACCGATGTTCTGTCCCGCCATGGTAAAACACCGGAAGCCGACCCGATCGAGAGAATCGTCGCATTGGCGGCGCTGGTCTGGGCCTCCTCTCCGTTCCGTGTCGATCTTTACTAGTGAGCTTCGCTTTTGAGCGAAAATGGCGAGTTCAGGAATGCGAACCCGACGGGTTCGCATTCTGATTCACTCTGCGGGCGAAAAGCTTTAGCGTCGTCCCAATCCGTGTCAGGCTAAGCCTGTCGATCCACGAGAAAGCCCCCTCTGCCGTGCCAACAAATCGCCGTTTCTGCCAGGTTGCGCTGACAAGCCCCAATGAGTCGCCATGTCGGCCCGCCTGACCGCCGATTTCTGGGTGCGCGCCTACCTGGCGCGCCTGCAGGCGGCGCATATCCCGGCCTATATCGTGGCGCGCGGCGACGCGACTGCGGGCGCGGTTCTGGTCAAGCTCGCAACGCTCGACGGGCAGGCACGGCTTTTTCAGAGGTCGTTCGACCTGATGACCGGGGCGCGAACCTGGGTCGTGCTGACCGAAGGGGCTGAGGCCGAGGTCGATGCCGCAATCGTCCGCCAGCAGCGCAGCGATCCCGATCTTTGGGTGATCGAGATAGAAAGCCGCGAGGGCCGGACTTTGTTGGATGAGGAAGGGCTGGCGGAGTGAGAGGGGGAGATGACGCGCAACCAGGATACCGAGGCTCCGACCCCGCCAGTTGCGTCAGCGTGTTTCGAAAGGGCCTGGCAGGGGCAGCAGGACTCGAACCCGCGACCCTCGGTTTTGGAGACCGATGCTCTACCAACTGAGCTATACCCCTAAGGCCGAGCCGGTTCTTACGCGCGGGCCCCGCGCTTTGCAAGAATGAAAACGCCGTCAGCCGCTATTCACCATAGCTGATCCGGTAGAGCGCCCCAACCCGGTCGTCGGACACAAGGATCGACCCGTCAGGCAGTTGGGCCACATCGACCGGGCGGCCGAGATAGGACCCATCGGCGGCGATCCAACCCTCGGCAAAGGGTTCGATGCGGGCGGTGCCGTCCTCCGCGATGAAGGTCACCATGACCCGCGCGCCGATGGGTGTGGATCGGTTCCAGGATCCG
>JAUIDM010000264.1 GCA_030428915.1 Alphaproteobacteria bacterium
CGCTGTGCGGTTCTCTTTGGTTCAGTCCGGTTCGGCAGTTGACCGTGCGCCAGTGCGAGTCGGACATCCTTCACGCACTGACGCCGGGCGGTGTTATTGCGAGGGCCGGACCCGATCGGCGATGCGCTCATGCCCGGGCTGTCCGCAGATGCGGCCTGTTCCGGTCACATGGCAGCATCGGAGGTCGAATCCGATCCGGTCATGCGGGCCGGTAAGACCTTTCGCGACGAAATCGTCTCTCTCGCACCGCAGAAAGGCCCGGCCGCACTAAATGAGCATTCCATAAAATGCCAGAAATGCCTTTTATAACAATCGTTTCGGTAGAAAGGAGGCGGCATGACCCAGCAAATGACCCGGGCTCGGCGGCGAAGCGGCGGCCGTGAAGCGCGGGCAGCCTTGCGGGCTGCGGATGGCGGCAATCGCGCCGTCTGGCCAGGCATGCCCGGAGGGCGTTACAGGCCGCTCAAAGAGGCGGACATGCCCAAGGTTCATGCCGCCGCCCTTACCATTCTCGAACGAACCGGGCTCGGGGATGCCACCGAAGAGTTACTGGATCTGATGCTGCCGAAAGGCGCTCTCCTCAATGAACATGGTCGGCTGTGTTTCCCGCGGGCGCTGATGGAGGATGTAATCGCCGGCGCGGCAAAGGAATACTACGTCCATGCGCGCGGCAGCCGAGCGGGCAAGGACGACATGCATTGCACCGCAACCAGCGTGCATTTTTCGAACTCCGGGACGGCGGTCACGACCTTCGATGCACACACGAAGACCTATCGCCCGTCGACCATCCAGGACGTCTACGACTTCACCCGGCTCGTGGACAGGCTGGAAAACATCCACATGACCGGCGACACGGTGCTCGCCACCGACGTGCCAGACGATTTCGAGCACGACATGAGCACGGTCTATGCGATCCTCGCTGGAAGCGAGAAACCGGCCTGCGTGACCTTCCGCAGCCGTGACCATATTCCTGCGGCGATCCGGCTTTTCGACCACGCCTCGGGCGGCGAGGGCAGGTTCATGAAAAAACCCTCGGTGATCTTCGGCGGCTGTCCGGTGGTTTCGCCCCTGCGCTTCGGGCGGGAAAATCTGGAGATTCTGATCGACGCAAGCAGGCTCGGCCTGACCAGCGACATCGCCGTGCCGCCGCAGGCGGGTGCGACCTCTCCTGCACCCCTGGCGGGTACGCTTGCACAGTCGGTGGCCGAGACGCTCGCCTGCCTCGCCATCGTCAATCTCATTCGCCCCGGCTGCGCCATGACATTTGCGGCCTGGCCCTTCATCACCGACCTGCGTACCGGTTCTTTCACCGGTGGCAGTGGTGAACAGGCGCTGATCGCGGCGGCGGCGGTGCAGATGGGGAACTTCTACAACCTGCCGACGTCGGTCGGCTGTGGCATGACAGATGCCAAGATTCCCGATGCGCAATACGGGTTGGAGAAAGCGCTGACAACCGCACTTGCCGCCCATGCGGGCGCCAACCGCCTGTGCGAGTTCGGCGGAATGATGGGCAGCCTGATGGGTTGCAGTTTTGAATCCATGGTCATCGACAACGAGGCGGCGGGGATGATCGCCCGCACAGTGCGCGGAATCGAAGTCAGCGACGACACGCTTTCGGTCGATATCATCCACGCCTGCGCGGTCGGCCCGGGCCATTTCCTCGGCAATCCACAGACGCTCGATTTCATGGAAACCGAATACATCTATCCCTCGCTGATGGACCGGACGAGAACCGACACGTGGGAGGCGGAAGGGTCGACCGATCTGTTCGAGCGCAGTCGCGCGGTGACGGACGAGATCCTCGGCAGTCATTTCCCGAACTATTTCGGCGCTGCGCTGGATGCGAAGATACGCGAGGAGTTCCCAATCCGCCTGCCGGTGTCGGCGATGCGCCCGGGCTAGCTCGCTTGCTTTTTGTCTAGAGGTTCCCGCCAATAGGGTGTTGCGACCCTGTGTCTCGCCGGTCGGTAAACCGGTTCGCTTATTGTCCGCGGAGCAGGCGGTGAAGATGTTTACCGCCTGTGGCGTCTCTGCCGGCAAGGGCGATGCCTTCAGCACGATAATCGCGGTTTTTCTGAAAATCGGCGTGTGCCCACACGTGGGATCCCGCGACCATCTCTGTCAGACCGTATCGAAGTATGGGAAGCGGCATGCGCCGACATGTAACCTGGTCCTTCATGACCGGTTCACCTCCGCCCGGGGCGGAGGCATGGTCATCCGCGCGCGGGCCGCATTGTGAAATAGGTTCACCTCATCGGCATTTGCCCGCCAATTCGAAACAATACCTAAACCACCGTTTGAATTTGGCATGATCTGCGAATAATATGGCCACGTAGTTACTGCACTACATCGTCGTTAGACGGATCTGAATTTGAGCATGAAGGGGCAAGGATATTGTCGCCCCCTGGTGGTGTTGAAGGGATTTGTTATGGTCAGGTCAGCGGCCAGTGCCGCCATTACCAAGAACCGTTCGGACCAGCACGCGACCGCTGCGGAACTGCTGTCTGACGGGGCGTTCCAAGTCCGTTTGGCGAAGGCCCGTGACGACCGCGAAAAGGCACTGGCCGAACTGGGCGGTGACGAGGCACCGCTGCGCCGCCGGAAACCGTGGGAGCGCCGCACCGCCGCGCGGCCAACCCCCTCGTCCGCCAAGCAAAGACCGGATGAGCCTCTGATCCTGACGGAACAGGAGCGTCTTCCCGGTGCCGCGCCAGTTGCAATATCAGGCGGCCCGGCCCCCGTTCCGGCGCCGCGTCCGACGGATACGGACGCATCCATCCTTGCGACGGGCCGCGATTTGGGCTGGCGCCGGGGATCGATGCCCGTCTTGCTGGCTTTCCTCTCTGGTATTGCGATCGGCCTCGGCGCTGCGTTTTTGGCTTGGTTTTCTTCGATACCTTCGCCGTCACCCGAGCCAGGCGCCACGGCTATTCTGGCTGATGTCGCCAAGGTTGATGATGGTGTCGTGGGCCTCCGGGATACCGCCAGCCTGCCCTTCTTGCGGAATAGGTCGGTGGGCATTTCGTCCGATGCAGAAGGGCCGCCGTCGGTATTCGCCGATGGACCGCAGCCTTTCGCGCTTTCGGCTGTCACCGCAACCACGCCCGCTGTGTCAATAGCGCAGGACGGTGATGTATCCTTCGCCCCACCCTTGGCGTTGGCCCCCCCCCGGGAGGCAAGGCTTGACCTTCCTCTGCCGCCGCAAGAGCCGGCCGTAGCATTGTCACAGGCAGTTTTCCTGCAGGCGCCGACCGGCGTGGCTGAAAACGCGGTTGCCGGTGCGCGCGACGCCGTCGAGCGGGCCGGTTTCACGGTCGCGCAGACGCTGCGCGTGCGGCTTCCGATCAGTCGCAGCAATGTGCGCTATTTTCACCCCGAGGATGCAGCGGCGGCAATACGTCTTGCCGGGGAAATCGACGCGATCGCGCGCGATTTCACCTCGTATCGTCCGTTGCCGATGGAAGGAACGATCGAGGTCTGGTTGGCAGGCAGATCGGCAGGCAGCACACGTAGGGTCCCCATTCCGCAACGGGCAGAGAGAGACGAACAACTTCTGCTCCTGCGGCGTCTGATCATCGAGAAGTTGCGTGGTCTGGAAAACCCCGGCCCGTAGAGAACCGCGCCCGTAGCGGCTAAAGGGTCGCATCTGCCGCAACACGTGTTTTTTCAACTTTATCGGACCATGGCCCGTATCGTCGCGCCGGAAACATGCCTAAAACCGAATGAGATTGCCTGCTTCGGGACGAGTGATGTTGCCGATACCGCGGATTTTCCGCTCCTGGACCGACCGGTCGCTCGCGGCGCAGTTCGCGCTAGCGGGGGGTGTTGTCATGGTCTTTTCGATGGTGCTCATCGGCTATCTGGTTGCCGCCCGGATCGAAGAAGGCGTGGTGCGCAACACCGCGCTCGCGACCTCGCAATACATGGACAGCATCGTTGCACCGCTCAGTCAGGATCTGGCCGATGCCAACGAACTGCCTCCGGGCGCGCGCCGTGCGCTGGACGAGGTATTTTCCAACACGCCGCTTGGTGATCGCGTGGTCTCTTACAAGATCTGGAAGCCGGGCGGTCTCATTGTCGAGGCGTCGGATGAAAGCCTGATCGGCAGGTCGTTCGGTGACACCGAAAACCTGATCGCGGCTTTTCAGGGCGAGGTGCGGGCGGATTTCGAGGATCTGCACGACGAGGAGGATCAGGGCGAAAACGCGCTCGGCATCCCGTTGCTGGAAATCTACAGCCCGATCCGCGAGGTCTGGTCCGGCGACGTGATCGCTGTCATGGAATTCTACGAGGCCGCAGGCGGGCTGGAGGCCGATCTGGCCGAAGCGAAACGCAACAGCTGGTTCGCCGTCGCCCTGATGTTCCTGTCCATCGGGGGCCTTCTTTTCATGATTGTCCTGCGCGGCAGCCGGACCATCGATGAGCAACGCACCGCTTTGACGCGGCAGTTGCAGGATCTGACGACGATGTCGGCGCACAACAGCGCTTTGCGTGAACGGGTCCAGCAGGCTGCCGCCCGTGCCTCGGCCATGAACGATCAGGCGTTGCGGCGGATCGGGGCCGATTTGCATGACGGTCCGGCACAGCTTTTGGCGTTTGCCGCGCTAAGGCTAGACGATCTGCGCGACGCGGTTGCGAGTGAAAAGGACGTGACGGCGATCGAGCGGGCGATCAAGGACGCCATGCGCGAAGTCCGCACCATCTCGCGCGGTCTGTTGCTGCCGGACATCGAAAACCGGGCGCCCTGCGATATCGTCCGGGGCGTTGCCGAGGCTCATGCGGCACGAACCGGGACCGAAGTGGCGGTCG
This sequence comes from Alphaproteobacteria bacterium, assembly GCA_030428915.1. Classification (GTDB taxonomy): domain Bacteria; phylum Pseudomonadota; class Alphaproteobacteria; order Rhodobacterales; family Rhodobacteraceae; genus Albidovulum. The sequence goes on from JAUIDM010000264.1 coordinate 4,810, forward strand.
CCTGCGACGTGCCGGGCGACCTCGACCTTTCCGCCGCCGCGCGGATCTGCGTCTATCGGCTGGTGCAGGAGGGCCTCAACAATGCGTGGCGCTACGCCGGTGGCGAAGGGCAGGAGGTGGAACTGCGATTGAAGGATGGGGTTCTGCTGCTCTGGGTGCGGGACCGGGGCCCGGGATTTTCCGAGGTGGCCCCCGACGCGGCTGCGAAGGCAGACGATGCCTCGGGCCTTGGCCTGTCGGGTCTGCGCGACCGGGTCGAAAGCCTTGGTGGCGTTTTCGAGGCCGGGAAGCGGACGGACGGAAACGGGGCAGAACTACATATGGCACTTGATGTGAGGGTGACGTGATGGGGGATATTCGTGTGGTCATCGCAGACGACCATCCGCTGTACCGCGAAGGCGTGGCGCGCAGCCTGTCGGAGGCCGACGGGATATCCGTGGTGGGCGAAGGCCAGGATGCCGGTGCGGCGTTCGATCTGACGGAAAGGCTGAAACCCGACCTTGTCCTGCTCGACATTTCGATGCCGGGCGGGGGCGGCATTGCGGCGCTTCGCCGGATCATGACCCTGCCCGAACCGCCGGTCGTCGCGATGCTGACCGTGTCCGAGGAGGATGACGATGTCATGCAGGCGCTGAAAGCAGGTGCGAAAGGCTATGTCCTGAAAGGCGTCGGATCGCGCGAACTGGTGTCGATCGTGCGCGATGTGGCAGATGGCAAATCCTATGTCTCGCCTTCGCTGGCCGCACGCATTCTGAACGCGATGCGCGGAGGCAGCACATCACGCCGCGAGGTCAATCCGATCGAGGATCTGTCGCATCGCGAGGAAGAGATCCTGAAACTGGTCGCCGCCGGGAAGAGCAACAAGGAGGTGGGACTTGCGCTCGACCTGCAGGAAAAAACGGTCAAGCATTACATGACCGCAATCCTGCAGAAACTCCATGTCCGCAATCGTGTGGAAGCCGCGGTGATGGCGCGGGATCACTGGAAAAAATAGGAGTATTCGTTAATTCTGGGCGGTCCGCTGCGCGGCGCAAAGCAGCCATAGGTGACCTGGAGCGCTCCCGGTCAATGCTGTAACTGTCAGAATTATAAAGAGAAAATTTTGTATTCTGTTTCAATGCAATCCGAAACACTAACGTTCGATCCTGTTTCGAACCTTTGAAACGCCATGCCGGAAAGGACTTAGGCAGATCTCAGTTCGGGTTTCTGGCTTGCGGCTTCATTACCTT
>JAUIDM010000265.1 GCA_030428915.1 Alphaproteobacteria bacterium
TGCAGTATGTCGGCCTCGACCGGCATCGCGCCCGCGTCGCGAAAAGCGGCCATCAGGCGGTCCGCCTCGGCCCGTGCTGCAGCCTTCAGCGCCATTCAGACCGACCCGAGGATGCGGCGCACCTCGGCCACGAGGTCTTCGCGCGGCACTTCGGTCTGGGCGGGTTGGCTTTTCCATTCCTCGTGGCTCGCTTCGGCGGCGATCTTTGCGCCAAGGATCAGGTCCTTGATCTGGACGACACCCTTCGCTGCCTCGTCGCCGCCCTGGATCACGGCCGCAGGCGAGTTCCTTTTGTCGGCGTATTTCAACTGGTTGCCGAAATTCTTGGGGTTGCCGAGATAGACTTCGGCCCGGATACCAGCCTGACGAAGCTCGGTCGCCATCGCCTGATACTCGGCCATCCGGTCGCGGTCCATGACGGTGACGACAACGGGGCCGCGCGTATCGGCCTGCATGCGTCCCTTGGCATGGAGCGCGGCCAGCAACCGGTCGACGCCGATGGAAACGCCGGTTGCCGGAACCGACTGGCCGGTGAAGCGCTTGACGAGGTCGTCGTAGCGCCCCCCACCCGCGACCGAACCGAACTGACGCGGACGGCCCTTTTCGTCGAGGATCTCGAAGGTCAATTCGGCCTCGAAGACCGGGCCGGTATAATAGCCTAGGCCGCGCACGACCGAGGGGTCGATGACGATACGGTCGGGGCCGTAGCCCTGGGCCGCGAGGAGTTCGGCAATCTGTTCGAGCTCATCCACGCCTTCGGTGCCGATGACCGAGCCGCCCGCAAGTTCACGCAGACGCGCCACGGTTTCCGCCCCGGTGTCACGGCGGGCGGACATGAAGCCGAGGACGACATCGGCCTGTGCGTCCGACAATCCCGCGCCATCGGTATAATCACCGCTTTCATCCATGCGGCCCTTGCCGATTAGCGCCCGTACGCCCGCCTCACCCAGCCGATCAATCTTGTCGATGGCGCGCATGACGATGCCGCGCTCGTGTTCGAACTTGGACGGGTCGGCCGGATCAAGGACGCCCGCGACCTCCATTACACCATTCAGAACTTTACGATTGTTTACCCGAACGACGTAGTCGCCGCGGGGAATGCCGACCTCTTCCAGCGCATCGGCCAGCATCGCGCAGATCTCGGCGTCGGCGGCCACCGATCCCGACCCGACCGTATCCGCATCGCATTGATAGAACTGGCGAAAACGCCCCGGCCCCGGCTTTTCGTTGCGCCAGACCGGGCCCATCGCATAGCGGCGATAGGGGGTGGGCAGGTCGTTCCTATACTGCGCGGCGACGCGGGCGAGGGGGGCCGTCAGATCGTAGCGGAGCGCCAGCCAGTCGGCATCATCCTCCTGCCAGGCAAACACGCCTTCATTCGGCCGGTCCACATCGGGCAGGAATTTCCCAAGCGCCTCAACGGTTTCCACGGCCGAAGTCTCCAGCGGATCGAAGCCGTAGCGATGGTAGACGGCGGCGATTGCATCAAGCATCGCCTTGCGCTCGCTCACCTCGGCGCCGAAATAGTCGCGGAACCCCTTCGGCGTTTCCGCCTTCGGTCTGCGCTGCCCCTTGTCCCTGGCCATGATCCGACCCTTCACATTCATCCGCGCGCGGGTGTAACGGAAGGGGGACGGGGGAACAAGCGGGTGAAACGGCCGATCGGGCCCGTATGATCCGCGTATGGCCCGCGTATGGCATGTGTCGGGCATCCGTCCCGACAGGTGTCGGGCAAAGGAGGGACGATGAGCGAGAGGCTCGACAAGGCGGAGGAAGAGATCGCGCACCTGAGGCGCACGGTCGATGACCTGTCGGACGTGATCGCGCGGCAGGGGCGCGAGATCGACCTTCTGACCCGCCGCGTGGCGCTGCTGATGCAACGGGCGGCGGAGGCGGAGGCCGAAGCGTCGGGGGGTATCCCTCTTGCCGATCAGAAGCCGCCGCATTGGTAAGGATGCTGGACAGGTTGGTGTCAGGATCGCGGGTGAGAAGATGCGCGACATCACCCGGGACCGGTTCCGCATGACGCCCCGCCTTGCTTCATTGTTTGGTGCGCCGCACTGGCCGACGGTGGCATTGACCTATGTGCTTGGCTTTGCCGGGGGTTTTGTCGCGAAGGCGCTACATCTGCCGCTGCCGATGCTGCTCGGGTCGTTGCTGGCGGTCGGGGCGGCGGCGATTGCGGGGCTGAAACCCCTGGGCCATCTGCCGCAGGCGCCGCAGAAAATCCGGATGCTCGTGATCCCCGTCATCGGCGTCGCCATCGGGGGGGCCGCGCGGCCGGAGATTCTGGAGGAAGCGCCGCATTGGCTGCCCTCGCTCGCGGCGCTCTGCCTTTTCATCCCGCTCGTTCACTGGCTGGGATTCCGGCTTTTGACCGCGACGGGGCGGGTTGACCGGCGGACGGCGTTCTACAGCACCGCGCCGGGCGGGCTGGTCGAGACGGTGCAGATGGGCGAGGAGGCCGGCGCGGATATCCAGATGCTGGCGATGCTGCAATTCCTGCGGCTGATCCTGACCATCGTGATCGTGCCCGTCGCCTTTTCCTGGATGGCGGGCCATGCGGTGGGCTCTGCCGGGGGCGCGGCCGTCGCTGGCGCCCCCCTTCACATCGGCGACGTGGCGATCCTGACCGTCTGCGCTGTCCTCGGGGCGATCATCGGGTTGCGCCTGCGCCTGCCCGCCGGGCATGTGCTGGGGCCGATCCTGTTGTCGGCGGCGGCGCATATGGCGGGCTGGACCGAAGGCGTACCGCCCGGCTGGCTCCTGGCGACGGCACAGGTCGTGATCGGCACCTCGCTTGGCGTGCGCTTCGCGGGCATGCCGAAGGGGCGCATCCTGGTGGCGCTACGGCTTGCGCTGATGAATGCCGTCGTGACCATCGGTGGCGCGGTTCTCTTCGCCTTTGCCCTCGCCCCGGTGGCGGGCGAGCCGGCGCGCGCCGTCTTCCTCGCCTTCGCGCCGGGCGGGCTGGTCGAGATGGGGCTGATTGCACTCAGCCTGAAGATGTCGATCCTCTACGTGACCGCGCACCACCTGCTGAGAATCATCCTGTCGGTCAGCATCGCGCGGGCATTCGGGGGGCGCGTCAACTAGGGGCGGATGTGCATCCGGAATCGCAGGACGCGGGCACGATCTTACGCGAGAATCCGCGAGCGTCTCACGGCTCGTGCGCCACGTCCTTGTGCACGATCACGTCGCATTGCGGATAGGTTTCGATGATCCGGCGGCGCAGGCCCGCGCCGATCGCGTGGGCGTCGCGCAACGGCTGATCGCCGTCGAGTTCGATATGGATGTTCACGAAGATGCGGCTGCCGGCCATGCGGGTCTTGAGATCGTGAAAGCCCCTGACGCCGGGCCAGTCGCGCGCAATCGCGGCAATACCCTCGATCACCGCCGGATCGGCACGCCGGTCCATCAGCGCGTCCCAGGCCCCCTTGCCGATCCTGAGCGCGCCGATTATCAGCATCGCGGCCGCCGCCAGCGCCACGACGCTGTCGACCTGCCCGATACCGAAATGCCGGGAGATCCAGAGCGCGGCGATGGCGCCGACCGACGGCATGAGGTCGGACATGTAATGCAGCGAATCCGCGGCCACGACCTTGCTGCCGGTCCGCCGCGCCACCCGCCGCTGCCACAGGACAAGCGCGACGGTCAGCAGGATCGAGATGACCATGACGACGATCCCGCCTGTCTGTCCGGCAAGCGGCACCGGCGCATCGGACAGAAGCCGCCCGACCGCCGACCAGCCGATGACCGCGCCCGAGATCAGGATGAAGACCGACTGGGCCAGGGCCGCGAGATCCTCGACAGAGGTATGGCCAAAGGCGTGATCCTCATCGGCGGGGCGTGCAGCATAGAGGATCGCCATCAGCCCGCCGAGCGACATCATCAGGTCGAGCGCGCTGTCGGCAAGCGAGGCAGCGACCGAAAGCGCCGAGGTCGTCCCCAGCGCCCAGAGTTTCAGCGCAACGAGGATGACGGCCACCGTAACGGAGGCCAGCCCGGCAGAGAGGTTCAGCGAGGTCTTGTTGTCGGTCATGTCCCGGCCCTGATACTGGGCGGGCTCTTATCACCCGCCCGCCTGGCGGAAAAGCGTACTATGCCGCTGGCAGGCCGGTTTTAACCCACCTCGTGCGCCACGATCACTTTTTGCGTTAGCTGCCGGTAGCGCCGGAACTCACCGGGGGTTACTCCCGAACCTCGTCCGGGGCAACGCCCCAGAGCGCGGACTTGGCGACCCAGCCGTTCGTGCCGCCTGCCGTGATCCGGCACCAGTCCGGCCCGCATTCGCCCAGACGGCCGATCACGCCCGCCTTCGCCTCGGCCACGACAGTGGCTTCGGTGTCGGGACGCGCATAAAGGGCGGTCCGGTCGACCGCGACGGACACGGTGCGCGACCCCGACAGGAGGCTGTAGTAGATCCATCCCCCCTGCCCCTCGGCATCCTCGACCCGGCGCCAATGGCCGAACTCCGCCGTCACCAGAAGCGGCATGTCGCGATGGCGGAACACCCAGTCGATGCGGTGGCTGAGGCTCGGCCCACGCCGCACGTTGCCCTCTGCGGCCTTCAGCGACACAAATCGCGGCAGCGGCAGGTTCGTGACCGCGCCGCGCGGTGCCTTGTCCTCGCCCTGCGCGGCCGCCGAAACCGGCGCGGCCAAGGCCACAATCATTCCCAGCGAAACCAGAAACGCCCGCGATGTCCGAAACCTGTTCTTCTTTTCCTGCATCTTCTGCCCGATTTCCGCCTGCGATCATCCGGCGGTGTCATTCGGGGCTTGTGGCCAGCCCCGTTCGGCCCCTACTTTGCCAATTGATGCGCGGCTTTGAAAGAGAGGAGAACCGCCCTATGGGATCGCAGCGTCTGAGTGTTGTCGTCACGCGACGCTTGCCCGAGGTCGTCGAGACCCGGATGAAGGAACTTTTCGATGTCGAGTTGCGCGATCCGGACACAAGGATGAGCCGCGATGAACTTGCCGCGGCGATGCGCCGGGCCGATGTGGTCGTGCCCTGCGTCACCGACCATATCGACGCCAACATGCTGGCGCAGGCGGGCGAGAAGCTGAAACTGATCGCCAATTACGGCGCAGGGATCGACCATATCGATGTGCATTCCGCCCGTCAGCGCGGGATTCTCGTGTCCAACACCCCCGGCGTCGTGACCGAGGATACCGCCGACATGACCATGGCGCTGATCCTGGCCGTCACCCGCCGCATCCCCGAGGGGCTCGCGCTCATGCAATCGGGCAACTGGCAGGGCTGGGCGCCGACTGCGCTGATGGGCGGACGGGTCGGTGGCCGCCGCCTGGGCATTCTCGGCATGGGCCGCATCGGCACCGCCGTTGCCCGTCGCGCACGGGCCTTCGGCATGCAGATCCACTACCACAACCGCAAGAGGCTGCGCCCCGAACAGGAGGCGGAGGTCGAAGCGACCTGGTGGGAAAGCCTCGACCAGATGGTCAGCCGGATGGATGTCCTTTCCATCAACTGTCCGCATACGCCCGCGACCTTCCATCTGCTCAATGCCCGCAGACTGCGGTTGATGAAGCAGGACTCGGTGATCGTGAACACCTCGCGCGGCGAGGTGATCGACGAGAACGCGCTGACGCGAATGCTGAGGGCGGGAGAGATCGCGGGGGCGGGTCTCGACGTTTTCGAACACGGGCACGAGATCAATCCGCGCCTCAGGTCGCTGCCGAATGTCGTCCTGTTGCCGCATATGGGGTCGGCCACGACCGAAGGCCGGACCGAGATGGGCGAGAAGGTGATCATCAATATCAAGACCTTTGCCGACGGCCATCGCCCACCCGACCTTGTCGTGCCTGCAATGCTGTAGGTTCGCACCGCACGTCGTTCCGCGATCGCAGACGATCGCCGCCACTGAACCAAATTTCACCGGCTCCGGGTCACATTTCCGTCCCCTTCGGCTGCCATGTCTTCCCCGCAACCAGATTACGGGGAAGCCATATGTCCAGGGCATACCTTGGCGCATTCGTCGCCGTCGCTATCGTCGCAAC
>JAUIDM010000266.1 GCA_030428915.1 Alphaproteobacteria bacterium
TTGTCCCCTGTGGACGGTGCGGTTGGTCCTCTGCTGGGGTGAGGGCGCCCCGCCCGGGAGGGCGAGGCGGCAGGGTGGTTCAGAGCGCGCCGACTTCCTTGTAGTAGCGCAGCGCACCTGGATGCAGTGGCATGCCAAGGTCTTGCACCGCGTTCTCGATAGTGATCGCCTGTGCCCAAGGCGCGTCGGACGTTACTTTGTCGATGTTGTCCCAAAACGCCTTTGTGATCTGATAAACAGTTTCCTCGTCGAGGTCCGCCCGCACGCCGATGCCGACGTTGGTGTCGTGTGACATCACCGCGGCCTCGTTGACTTGGCCGTTATAGCCACCGGCGGGCACTTGCGCGAGGTTGCGGAACTTGCCGAGGAACTTCGTCACTGCTTCGCCGGACCAATCTTGGGGGCCGACGAAGCGGATCTCTTCGGTCTCGGTGATTTGCAGGAACTGTTGGCAGGGGTCTAGGCAGCCATTCACGTAGACGTCGATCTTGCCGTCCTGGAAGGCCTGGAAACCGGTCGCCCAGTTGGCGGTGATCGCCTCGTAATCCGTGCCCGCCACGAGCCCGGTTGTCGCCTCGATCCAGTCGCGTGCAGTGGCAAAGGCGCCGCCGCCTGCAGGGCCGAGAAACACCGTCGTGCCTTCAATGTCGTCGAGCGTCTCGATGCCGGAATCGGCACGGACGGTGTAGTGGTACTGGCCGTACGGGAACCACATGATGAGCGCGAGGTTCTTGGCAAGTTCGGGCGCTTCCGGTTCATTTGAATACATCGCCTTTCCTGCAAGCATGAGCGGGTGGACCGAAGGCGATGCCATGAACATGTCGATGTTGCCGCGCCCGGCCTCTACCGCGTGCAGTGTCGCTGCGCCGCCGCCGGCAACCTCTATGTCGGTGCTGTCGAGGGCGTCGTTTACGATGTTGGCGAAGGTCGACATCACGATTGCCGGCCCGAGGCTTGGCTCGATCGTCGCCATCTTGAGGGTCTCGGCGCTCGCCGCTCCCCCGATCATGATCGCGGCCAGGGCCGCGAAGGTTGCGTGTTTCATGTGGTTCCTCCCTGTTGAACTGCGGTTCCGTCAACCATTGGCGGCGACGGGATTCTTGGTGGCGATCCATTCGCGCGCTATGAGGCCAAGACCGGCGAGTGTGGCAGGACCGGCCACGACAGCCTGTGGAGCCAGAACCAAAAGGCCGATCACGACCCGGGCGATGCGCTCGATCGGCGTGAGCCGGGCTCTGTCAAATCCTGCGAGCCCGGAGGCGATCAGCCACATCGCAAGCGTGAAGGCGATCAGGATCCAGCCAAGTCCGGCCCAGCTCACCGTGGCGATGTCGATCATCGCCCGGCTCGACACCCGCTCTTCGCCGAACCACTCGAACAGCGCCTGCAGCTTGTACAGTACGGCCGGGTGGTAGACGAAGACGAAGGGGATCAGAAAGCCCGCTAGCGCAATCTTGGCCGCCTCGAAACCGGTGCGGATCGGATCGGCGTTGGCGATCGGCGCAGCGGCGAAGGCCGCGAGCGCGACGGGTGGCGTGACAGTCGACATCATCGCGAAGACCACCACGAAGAGGTGCAGGGTGAGCGGCGCGATCCCCACCGTGTCGATCCCGGAAGAGAGAGCGATGACGATGATGAAGTAGGTTGCCCCCGGCGGCAGGCCCATGCCAAGCACGATGGCGCCGAAGGCCACGACCAGCAATACGATGGGCAGCGGCCCCTCGGCCACTTGGGCGAGCAGAAGCGCTAGGCGGCCGGAGAAGCCCGACACCTGGATGAGCCCGACGATCAGGCCGATGGCCGTAACCACAACGATCATGTTGGCGCTCATCCGTCCAGCGTCGACCAGCGCAGCGCGGATCTTGGCCCAGGAGCGGAACTCAGGAAACAGCGTCAGCGACGCGCCCAGCGCGGCGACGATGCCGTAGAATCCGGCCTTCGGCACGGAAGGCTGGGAGAAGAGGAAGTAAGAGAGCGTGCCTAGAGGGATGACGAAGACAAGGGTCTGCACCCAGTCTTGGCGCGTCAGTCTCGGACGAGCCTCGGCAGGCAGCGGACCGATGCCCAGCTTGCGCGCCTCGAAATAGACCGCGAGGAAGGTGCCGAGGTAATAAAAGATCGCCGGCACGATGGCCGCGACCACGATGTAGCGGTACTCGAGGCCGATCTGCCCCGCGACGAAGAAGGCCACAACGCCCATCACCGGCGGCATGATCTGCCCCCCTGACGAGGCGGCGGCCTCAACCGCGCCCGCGAAGGCGGGCTTGAACCCGGCGCGCTTGATCACTGGAATGGTCATAACGCCGGTCGAGACCACGTTGGAAATCGCCGCGCCGCTGAGCGTACCGAAGAGCGCCGAAGAGGCCACGGCGGCATGCGCCGCACCGCCGGTAAATCGGCCGGTCAGGCGGTTGGCGATCTTCATGAGGAGGTCGCCCGCGCCGGACGCCATCAGGACCGCTCCGAACACGATGAAGACCAGAACGTTGGCGGTGACCACCTGCACTGGCTGGCCGAACATACCACCGGTTTGGGCCCAGAAGCTCAGCAACATCTGGCGTAGGTTCTGCGCGAAACTGGCATCGGATCCGGCGAACAGGCCCATCCAGTCAGGAATCCAGCCGCGCACGAAAAAATAGACCACCCAGAACAGGCAGAAGCCAACGATGAAGCCGCCATACATGCGCCAGGTAAGATAGAGCGCCAGCGCCACGGCAACCGGGAAGGCGATGTAGTCGATCCCCGAGACAGAGGGGAGCGCTCCGGCATCTGAGCCGAAGATCTTGGCCACCCATACGGTGAAGGCGACGAGAGCGGCCAGCGCAATCAGCCAGTTGGCGGCGCGCAGTCTTGGCGCGCGGTGGAGGGTCAGCCCGGCTATGACGAAGGCCAGAATGATCGGCAGGCCGATGATGAGGCCGGTGGGCCGCAGGAAGCTCTGCTCAAAGGTTCTGTGTGCCGCCCCCAGCCAGTGCTCCCGCAGCAGCACACGCTGATCGCGGCGCGACATTTCCTGGAAGCCGTCGGTGGTGTTGACAATGATCCAGTGGACAAGGTCGTTGAGCGGCCCGGAGGCAGCGTAGATCACCGCGACGCAGGCGAGTAACGCTGCTACCCAGTCGGCGATGCGCTTGTCGGTTTGGTTCAGATGGGGCTGGCTAGACATCGGCAGGGTCCTTCAGGTGGTTTTGCCGCGCCGGGCCGCGATATTTCGTGGTGAGCTCCGCGGGCACTTCTGATCCGTCGACCAAAAAAGGCAGGATCCCTTTTCGCGCCGAGGCCCCGCGCATCGCGGCAATATCGGTTTCCGACCGGGTCACCCGCTGGGCATTACGCCGAGACCAGCGGGCAAGGTGGCCGTAGAGCCGCGCGATTGTTTCAGCCTGCGCCGGGTCGGCGCCACGATCATGGAACTCATCCGGGTCGTCAGCGGTGTCGAACAGCATCGGCCGAAAGCCCCCCTCGGCGTGGATCAGCTTGAACCGCCCGTCGAACACCATGAACAAGCGCGCGTCGGCGCTGCTAACGCCTAGTGCGGCGCACATCGGAGTGACTGAGTAGTCGTATTCGCTGATCGCCACCTCGCGCCACTCTGTCGGCGTTTCGCCGCGAAGGAACGGCATCAGAGAGCGCCCCTCGATGATGTGGCTTGGCACCGCACCCCCTGCTGCCTCGACAAATGTAGCAGCGAGGTCAATCGCCTCGACAAGCGCGTTGCAGGTGGTTCCGCGGCTGGCGTTGGCCTCTGGCCGCGGATCGTAAACGATCAGCGGGATCTTCACGCTCGACTCATGAAACAGGTCCTTCTCGCCGAGCCAGTGGTCGCCGAGATAATCGCCGTGGTCGGAGGTGAGGACGATCATCGTGCTGCTGAGCCGTCCGGTCTCTTCGAGCCAATCGAGGAGCCGCCCAAACTGATCGTCGGCCTGTTTGATCAGGCCCATATAGGCCGGGATCACCTTCTCACGCACCATGTCCTGCTGGAAGGCGGCGGCGATCTTGTTCGACATGAAGGCGGCGTAGACTGGGTGCGGGTCGGCTCTCTCGACCGGGTGACGCCGCGCGACCGGAACATGGTTGGCACCGAACATGTCGTGATAAGGCGCCGGCACGATATAGGGCCAGTGCGGCTTGATGTAACTCACGTGGGCAAGCCAGTTCTTGTCGCCTTGTGCCTCTATGAACTTCATCGCCTCCGTGGTCAGCCACGGTGTTTCGCTGTCTTCCTCGCGGATGTTGGCGGGCCGGTCGGCATTGATGAACATCCAGCCCGAGGCGATATTGCCATCCTCGTCGATCGAGGCATTGGCATAATCGGCCCAGGGGTTGTCTCCGTCATAGCCTTTTGACTTGAGGTATTCGTTATAGGGCGAGCGTTTCTGGTCGTAGAACCCGTCGGGCCCCTCGCCCCATAGCCCGTCGTCGCGAGCCCAAGCGTCGAAGCCGCACTCGGCTTGGCGGGCACCAATGATGCTGTCGGGGGCGAGCCCAAGCCGCTCCATGCCCTCGGCATCTACCTGCATATGGGTCTTGCCGATAAGCCAGGTCTCCATCCCGAGTTTGCGCAAGTGGTCGCCAAGGGTTACTTCGCCGATCCGTAGCGGAAATCCGTTCCACTGGGCCCCGTGGGACGAGGCATAGCGTCCTGTGTAGAAGCTCATCCGGCTCGGACCGCAGACCGGGCTTTGCACATATGCTTCTGTGAAGCGCATGCCCATCGCCGCCAGCCGGTCGAAATTCGGCGTAGCGAGGTGCGGATGCCCGGCACAGCTCAGGTAATCGAACCTGAGCTGGTCGTACATGACGAACAGGATGTTCATTTGTTCTCCTTGGTCGGCTTCCGCGTGCCACACTGTACTGGCCCCGAGGAATAACCAGGAAGGTAATTTTCTTTATTCCTATTCGTTCTGTTTATCGCTCGAGTTGACAAGAGCCACTGCGCGCTGCTCCACGGACTCGACGAAAGCCCGGCCTGCAGGGGTCAGCGGCCTGTCGGCCCGGACCATCAGGCCGATCTGCACCGGCGTCAGCGGGTCCTCCAGCGGCACCCGGGCGATCTTCCAGCGCGGTGCGATCTCGTCGAGCAGCAGACTTGGAAACGAACAGACCCGGTCGCTACCTTCGATCATCGCCAGGAGCGAGGTGATTGAGTCCGACGTTGTGACTGGGTCCGGTGCACGGAGCCCTAGTGCGCGAAAATCTTGCCCAACACCAAAAACACGCAGTCGCGGCCCGATCATCACCCACTCGGCTGCGACAAGGTCTGCGAGGCGAGTGGCACGTGCATAGCGAGAACTGGCGCCCGTGATGACTGAGATCGGCGAAACGAACAGGTTGCGCACGACGAGCCCGGTACGGTCGTTCAGCGGCGGCACTGGACCGACAACGATATCGGTTTCGCCCGAGCGCAAAGTCGCCAGCGTCGAGGGCGGGTGACCACCGGAGATCTGCACGTGGACACCGGGAAAGCGACGGCGGAACCTGTCCACAACGTTCGGGATGATCCGCACCGCCGCCAGCGGCGACACGGTCACGTTCAGCGAGCCTGCGGTGTGGCCCTGGATCTGGCGCACCTCCTCGGCAAGCTTACGGATTTCGGTCTGAATCACCCGCGCCCGCGCGATCACCGCGTGGCCGATCTCGGTCGGCTCGACCCCACGCGCCGCACGATTAAAGATGCGGGCGCCGAGCTCGTCTTCGGCCTGCTTCAGTGCCTTGGTAAGCGCGGGCTGGGTCTTGCCCACGCGCTCCGCAGCTGCCCGGAGGCTGCCGGCATCTGCAATCGCAACAATGATCTCGACGTAGTTCGGTTTCATGGCACCTTCGTTTTCCTTTCCTACCACGAGCAACGGGGGTTGCATAAGGCTGCCCCAGTGATTGAGGTGGTGGAGTTGTCCGAGAGCGCGCTCCAGCGATGCACAGACTGAGACCAAATGAGCGATCCGTGCTGGGTCAGCATGGACGACTGCTTTTCCCCTCCAGCGTTGCCTCACCCACG
>JAUIDM010000267.1 GCA_030428915.1 Alphaproteobacteria bacterium
GGGGGCAGCGCCCCCCTTCGGCCTCACGGCAGGATGCGCCGCATCCCGATCTCGCAGCCGCAACTGTTCTTCGGCCGATCCGGGTCCGGCACAACCACGAACCCCGCCTGTTCATAGGCCCGTTGCGCAGGTGCATTCCCGGCCCGCACCTCCAGCCACATCTGGGCGATACCGGCGGCTTTCGCATCGGCAAGCGCCGTGGCGATCAGCGCCTGACCGACGCCCCGGCCGCGCGTACGGTCCGCGACATAGACGCCGCCGATCCAGCCGCGCGCGGTGTCAGCGGCATCGCGCATCCACGCAATGCACCCGACGGGATCATCCCCTTCAAAGGCGAGAAAAGTCGGATTGGCCGCCAGCTGCACCGCGAAATCCGCCAGTGGCCGGTCCTGCCAGTCGGCCAGCCGGGCCGAAAAGGCCTCGGGCACCATCGCCAGTGCCTCCAGCCGGATCGCCCGCCAGGCCTCTGCCTCTTCCGGACCGGCCCGGCGCACGATCATTCCGGATGCCCCGGCACCTTTCCCGAGGGCGCCGCATAGGGCCGGGTCACATCCTTCAGGGTCAGGTCGAGGCATTCGACCTCAGCGGCGATGCCGCCGTCGCCTGCCAGCACAAGCTCCACGCGACCCGCCCCGTCCTCGCCAGGTGTCCACTGGATATCGAGGATCGAAAGAACCGCGTCCCTGTCGGCCCGGTCGATCCCCTGAGAGGCGACCGAAAGCACCCCCTCGATCACCAGCACTGACCGGACCCGCTCATACGCACGCCCCCGCGCCTCGGCAGCGGCACGGTCTTCCCAGCGGAAGCGGTTGATCAGGAAGGCTAGTCTGCGCAGCTTCGGTTGCCAGCTCATATCGGTCATGGCCAGGACCGCATCCTGCACAAGGGTCGCCATGACCGGCACATCCTCCGCCGTCTCGGCCTTCAGATGGAGCGGCCGTTCAGCGCCGTCCTCGAATGTCGCGTCTTCGGCCATCACTCCCCCTTCACCCGCTCAATCCGCGCACCCACGGCCGAGAGCTTCTCCTCCACCCGCTCGTAGCCACGATCAAGGTGGTAGACCCGGTTGACCATTGTCTCGCCCTCGGCGCCAAGACCCGCGAGGATCAGCGAGACAGAGGCGCGCAGATCGGTCGCCATGACCGGCGCGCCTTTCAACCGCTCGACACCCTTAACCGTGGCGTGCCCGCCATGAACCTCGATATCAGCCCCCATCCGCATCAGTTCCGGCGCATGCATGAACCGGTTCTCGAAAATCGTCTCCTCCAGAACGCTGGTGCCTTTCGCCGTCGCCAGTAGCGCCATCATCTGCGCCTGCAGATCGGTCGGGAATCCGGGAAACACCTCGGTTTTCACGTCCACGGCCCGCGCCCGCCCGTTCGAGCGCGCGACGCGGATGCCCTTTTCGGTCGGGGTCACGACGATCCCCGCCGCATCGAGTTTCTCGCAGAAGGCAGGCAGCAGGTCCATGCCGCCGCCGATCAGTTCAACCTCCCCTCCGGCAATCGCAGGCGCGATCATATAGGTGCCAAGCTCGATCCGGTCGGCGACGACGGGATGGGTGGCCCCGTGCAGCCGCTCGACACCCTGAATTTCAATAGTCGCGGTGCCCTCGCCCGCGATCTGCGCCCCCATGGCGCGCAGACACTTCACAAGATCGACGATCTCGGGCTCGCGCGCTGCGTTCTTGAGCACAGTTGTGCCCCGGGCCAACGTCGCGGCCATCACGATATTCTCGGTCGCCCCCACGCTCGCAAAGCGCTGTTCGATCACAGCACCTTTCAAGCCCTTCGGCGCATCGGCATGCAGGTAGCCGTCCTTCAACTCGATCTCGGCCCCCAAAGCTTCCAGTCCCGCGATATGCAGGTCCATCGGCCGCGCTCCGATGGCGCAGCCGCCGGGCAGCGAGACGACCGCATGGCCCGCACGCGCCAGCAAGGGCCCCAGCACCAGGTTGGAGGCGCGCATCTTGCGGACGATGTCATAGTCCGCGGTCAGGTTATTCAGGTCATGCGAGGACATGGCCAGAACCCGCCCCTCCTGCATCGACCGTACCTCGGCCCCGAGCGATTCCAGCAGGAGCGTCATCGTCTTGATGTCCGACAGGCGCGGCGCATTGGTCAGCGTCAGCGGCTCGTCCGATAGCAGCGTCGCCGGCATCAGCGCGAGGCACGCATTCTTGGCCCCGGCAATGGGGATCTGGCCCTTCAGTTCCGCGCCGCCCGTGACGATGATCGAGTCCATGCCTGCCTCAGCTTTCCTTTTCGTCCCCGTGGGGCTTCGCGCCCCGCGCCTTGGCCTGCGCCTTGCGGCGCGCAAGGTTCGCCTTCAGCGCCGCCTTGAGCCGCGCCTCCCGGCTGTCCCCGCCCTTTTCAGGCCGGTTTTTCGGGGTTTTCCTGTCCATGGCGCCCTCTCTACAGCGATGGCGCGAAAGGGTCCAGATTGCCCTTGCACGGCGCGGAAATTGCGTCTAACACGCGCCCCACGAAACGGGCTGCCGTAGCTCAGGGGTAGAGCACTCCCTTGGTAAGGGAGAGGTCGAGAGTTCAAATCTCTCCGGCAGCACCAGCCGAAGCGGCGCTGTTTCCTTTCAGATACCCGATCAATCCGGCCGCAAGCGCTTTAGTGCGTTCGCACCGCGACTTTTTTCCTATGGATATGCTGTGCGGACGGTGTCAGCCTGTTCAGGCACCACCTGATTCAGAGGGAGGCCGCCGATGCCCCAGTACAACGAGATGTTCGAACTCTCCGTTTCGGACATTGACCTCATCGAGACAGCGCTGTCGCAGACCCGGGATGCGTTGTCGCGCGAGGTGGTCGGGCAGCCGGGCAGCGGCGACAAGGCGGCGCGGCTCCGGCAGGTGCAGGACCTGCTCGGCAGGCTCCACAACCAGAAGATCTTCTACCGCCCGCGGGATGGCGTCTATATCGGCGGATAGGAACCGGCCGACGGTCCCGCCCCGGCATGGCTTTCCCCGGCCGACCCTGCCGCCTATAAGGGAACCGGGCGGCAGAGGGGCAGATACCGGGCATGACGGACGGGTATACGGGCGGGCGCATCTTCAATGTGTTCTGTGTCGGCCAGGCGGGTCGGCTCGGCTATGAGGCCGTCGTCTTTGCCGCGACCTTCCGCGCGGCCAATCCGAATTTTCCCGGCCGTCTGATCGTCGGCGAACCGCAGCCTGGCCCCCGCTGGCAGGGCGACCCGCGCATGTCGACCGATATCCGCACGCTTCTCGAAGGGTTCGAGGCCGAGATCGTGCCCTTCGACAACCACAAGTTCGGCCAGAGCTATCCCTATGGCAACAAGATCGAGGGGCTCTTCGCCCTGCCCGAAGGCGAGCCCTTTGTCTTCTTCGACACCGATACGGTCTTCACTGGTCCGCTCGTCTCGGTCGGGTTCAATTTCGACCGTCCCTCTGCCTCGATGCGGCGCGAAGGGACGTGGCCGCAGATCGAGCTTTACGGACCGGGCTATGCCGCGACATGGAAGTCGCTCTACGACAAGTTCGGGCTCGACTTCGAATCCTCGCTCGACCTGACGAAGCCGGACGAGTACTGGGAGCGCTACCTCTATTTCAACGCGGGCTGGTTCTTTGGCCGCTGCCCCCGTGCCTTCGGCCAGCTTTTCCTCGACTATGCGCTGGCAATTCGCGACGATCCGCCCGAAGAGCTTGTCTGCCAGACCTTCGATCCCTGGCTTGATCAGGTGGCACTGCCGCTGGCGATCCACGCCCTCGGCGGCGGGCGGCCGGGGCCGGAGCTCGCAGGGCTCGATGGCGATGTGACCTGCCACTACCGCACCTTGCCCCTGCTGTACGCGCGCGAAAGTGAGGCGGCCATCGCAATGCTTGAGGCCGCCATCGCCCCTAATCCGATCAAGAAGGTACTGAAGGACTACGAACCGCTGAAAAAGCTCGTCTACCAGGGCAAGGGGCAGAATGTGCGAGCGATGTTCGACCAAAACGACCTGCCGCGCCGCGAACAGGCGATCCGCAACCGGATCAAGCAGGCCAAACTCTGGCTGCGCTGATCTTTTTTCTTGCAAACAATCCGGTTTCCGCGACGTTCTTGCGCCATGAAGCCCAAGATTCTGACCACATTACCGGACTACACGCCGGGCCTCTTTCGGGCCGACCTTCTCGCGGGCGTAACCGTCGCGATGGTCGCGCTGCCGCTAAGCCTCGCGATTGCGATTGCGTCCGGAGCCGATCCCGCGGCAGGACTTGTTACCGCGATTGTCGCCGGCTTCCTGATTTCGCTGCTTGGAGGCAGCCGCGTCCAGATCGGTGGCCCGACGGGTGCTTTCATCGTGGTGGTCTACGGAGTGATCGCCGAACATGGCTATGACGGGCTGGTCCTGGCGACACTCATGGGCGGGGTCATTCTGGTCATCGCGGGGTATTTCAAGGCCGGCGCGCTCGTTCGCCTTATCCCCGAAGCGGTGATCAACGGGTTTACCATCGGCATCGCGCTGATCATCGCGACGAGCCAGATCAAGGACCTGCTGGGCCTCACGACCAACGCTCTGCCCGCAGAGTTCTTTGGAAAGATTGCCGCGCTTTGGGCGGCACGTGACACGCTGAACCCTGCTGCGCTGGCCGTCGGGGTCGCGACCCTGCTGCTCATCGTCGTGTTCCGCAAGCTTGCGCCGCGTCTGCCCGGCCTGATCGTCGCGATGGCGCTCACGTCCGCGCTCGTCGCGCTCGCCGCATTGCCGGTCGATACCTTGTTCTCCCGGTTCGGTGCATTGCCGAACGCCCTGCCGCGTCCGACGCTGCCCGAGATATCGGTCACACGGCTGATCGACCTTTTTCCCTCCGCCTGCGTCATCGCGTTCCTTGCCGGCATCGAGTCCCTGCTCTCGGCGATGGTCGCCGACCGTATGAATGGCGGCCGCCACCGCCCGAACGCCGAAATCCTCGCTCAGGGGTTCGCCAATATCGGATCGGCACTCTTTGGCGGCCTTCCCGCAACGGGGGCAATCGCGCGAACGGCAACCAATATCCGGGCCGGGGGAAAGACACCGGTCGCGGGCCTTGTGCATGCGCTGACGATCCTTCTGGTGATGCTCGTTGCAGCACCTTTGGCCGGTGCCATCGCGATGCCTGCCCTTGCCGCGCTCCTGATCCTGACGGCCTGGAACATGAGCGAGCCGCACCGGTGGCGCGGCTACCTTGCAGAGCGCAGGTCGGATCAGGTGCTGCTCGTCCTGACCTTCGTTCTCACGGTCGTCGCCGATCTGACGGTGGCCATCGGGGTCGGGGTCATTCTGGGTCTGGCGATCCGGCTCAGGCGGCGCGAAGTGCCATCGGCCGACTGGTCACCGCCCGAACGCTGAGCGGGGACTGCCTCGACCGCCAGGCACACCGGTTGAAATCGGGGCCACCGCGAACAATCTTTCTCTCCTGACATCAACATTGGAAGCTTTTCGTCATGCGCCCACTGTTCGTCGCCATAGCCCTCGCACTGGCAGTCCCCGGCCCTCTCTTGGGACAGGCCGATGTTCCGGCAAGCCGGGATGAGATCGCCCTTTCCTTCGCGCCAGTGGTGAAAAGGGCCGCGCCCGCCGTCGTCAATATCTACGCCAGCCGCATCGTGGCCCAACGCCTCAGCCCTTTCGCCGGCGATCCGTTCTTTTCCCAGCTCTTCGATTTCGGCCAGACCGTGCCGCGCGTGCAGAACTCTCTCGGCTCGGGCGTGATCCTGTCGCCCGACGGCATCGTGGTCTCGAACTACCATGTCGTCGGCGGGGCCGAGGATATCCGCGTGGTGCTGACCGACCGGCGCGAGTTTTCCGGCCGGGTGATCCTCGCCGACGAGGCCGCAGATCTGGCGGTAATCCGGCTCGACGGGGCGAAAGACCTGCCCGCGCTCGAGCTTGCCGAGGCCGACAATGCAGAGGTCGGCGATCTGGTTCTGGCCATCGGCA
>JAUIDM010000268.1 GCA_030428915.1 Alphaproteobacteria bacterium
TGACCGCCTGGAGGTCTGCAACGATCATTTTCGCAGCCTGCTGCCCGATGTGGAACCGCTGATCGTTCCGGGACTTTCCTTTGACGAATATCTCGGCGCTGTCGCCGCCAGCAAGTTTCTGCGCAGGCGGGGCGCCGAGGAAGTCGGTCGCGCGGCCGGTGGGGGGGCAAAGCCGCGCGACCGACGGTTTTCCAACCATGTGCTTGCCCTGAAGAACGATCGTTGGTTCCAGATTTCCTACCGACAGACCGGATCGGGTAATGTTGCCGTCTTGCAGACCGAAATCACCGATGTGGTCCGCCAGAACCGTCGCGAGAAGAATCGCCTGATCGATCGGCAGGCACATCTGTTACAGGCCGCCTTCGACCATTTGCCTTTGGGTGTATGCACGTTCTCGGGCGAGGGCGAACTGATGCTGCGCAACGAACGTTTCGGCGAGCTTCTGGGTGTACCGCTGTCGCTTCTCAAGAAGGGGACCGGGTTCCGGCGCATCGCCGAACATGTTGGGCGGTTCGAGGTGCTGCAACAGGAGGGGGAGGGCGGCGGCCTTGCCTCCTGGTTCAAGACTGTGCGGCGCGGCGGTGTTGTTCAGGAACGCTTTCGCCGCCCGGACGGCGTCAGCCTGGACGTTCAGATCCACGCGCTGCCCGATGAAGAGGGGTTCATCGTCGCGGTCACGGACATCACGACCGAGAGCGAAGCCGCCGAGGAACGACTGCGGATCAACCAGATACTGGAACGGCGGGTGGAGGCACGCACCGCTGAACTGACGGAGGCGAACCGGTTGTTGCAGCACCGCGCGGCTGAACAGGCCCGTGTGGAGGAGGCGTTGCGACTGGCCAAGGAGGCGGCAGAGGATGCCCACCGGTCAAAGACCCGGTTCCTCGCGGCGGCCAGTCACGACCTTTTGCAACCGATCAATGCGGCCAAACTCTATATCTCGACCCTGCGCGAAACACTCGGTCCGGCGCGTGCGCGCGACATGGTGGATCGGCTCGGACGCTCCTTCACGTCGATCGAGTCGCTGTTGCATGCACTTCTTGATATCTCGCGGTTAGACAGCGTCGGACCAGAGTTCAGCGTGACATCGTTTTCACTTGGGCCCGTGCTGCACTCGCTGGCCGAGGATATTGCGCCACTTGCGGCTGAAAAGGGGATCGTTCTGACGATCCTGCCGTCCAGCGTCTGGGTGACTTCGGATCAGCGCTACCTTCTGCGTTCGATCCAGAACCTCGTGGTGAATGCGATTGAATACACCGAGAGTGGCCGGGTGCTGGTCGGGTGCCGCCGAAATGGCAATCAGGTCAGGGTAGAGGTCTGGGATACCGGGATCGGCATTTCCGAGAACGATATTGAACGCATCTTCAGTGAATTCACCAGGGTCAGTGAAACGCGTTCCGCCACGCGCATGGGGCTGGGTCTTTCCATCGTCGAACGCGCCTGCCGCCACCTTGGCCATAAGGTGGATGTCAGATCGACGCCGGGTAAGGGATCGGTCTTTTCGATCACCCTGCCGCGCGAGCAGGTGGAACAGGCCGTCCGCAGCGAACTGGAGGTCGAAGAACCGGCGCAGGAAGGGGGGCTCGACCTGATCGTGATGGTTGTCGAGAATGACGTAGAAGTCCTGCATGCAATGACCACGAAGCTCGACAGCTGGGGGGCAAGCGTGCTGGCCGCAGCGTCGACGGCCGAAGCGATCAAACTGATGGACGAGATCGGTGCGGCGCCGGACATCATTCTCGCGGACTATCACCTTGATGGAAGCGATACCGGGGTGGAGGCAATCCGGGCGCTGAGGGGTCGGGCGGACGCGGATATTCCGGCAATCATCATCACTGCCGACCGATCGGACAGACTGACCCAACATGAAGCAGAGATGGGTATTTCGGTGTTAACCAAGCCGGTAAAACTGTCGCGGTTGCGGGCCTTGATGAACTGGAAAACCCGCCGATCGGCCGCCTGACCACGACCAAGGTCGGCGCTGACAGCGGCGCAGATCGCTTTAGGCTCACTATCCGGGAGGATCCAGATGCAGCTGCCGATGATCGCCGCGCTCGTCGCGCTGGGTTTGGCCGTGCCTTTGCCGGTCGCGGCTCAGGACATTGCAGACAGGCTCAACGATTATCCGACCGAGGCGCGGGCGGACTATGTCTTTGCCTGCATGGCCACGAACGGACAGGACAGGCTGACCCTGTCCCGCTGCGCCTGTTCCATCGACGTGATCGCCTCCATCCTGCCCTATGACGATTATGTGGAGGCAGAAACGGTGCTGATGCTGCAACAGGGCAGCGGCGAACAATTGTCGATCTTCAAGACGATGACGGTCGCGACAGAAGCTGTGGCCCGTTTGCGCCGGGCGCAAGCAGAGGCTGAAATTCTGTGTTTCTAAGCGCGGTGGCCGAGCATGGTCACATGCGTCCCTCCGGCTATTTCCGCGATCGTCACTCCGCGCCGATCACCGCCGTGACAAGGATCGGCCCGGTCGCCACGCCGGTCGGCGAACCACCTTCCGGTTCCAGCGTCACTGCCAGCGTGGCGCCCGCGGGCAGCGTGTCGAGCGGCACCGTCAGATCGCCCTCCCGCACCAGCCCGATAGAGACCGCATCCTGCCCGGCGGGGATGAGCCACAATTCGTAGTCTTGGCCAGTCCCCGCTGCCGGGCCCGCGCTGCGGCTGACTGTCAGCGCGCCGGCATTCGGGTCGAAGCGGGCGGCCAGCACCAGCGGCTGACCCTCGCCGGTCAGGGTTGCGGTGATCGTGTTGTCGCCCTGTTCGGTAGGCAGAAGGGCCACCACGGCAAGGACTGCAAGTGCCGCGCCCGCAAGCGCGCCCCAAAGCCATCCAGACCGGCGCGATTTCACGGGCTCGGGGAAGAGTCGCGCCTCGATCCGGTTCAGCATATCGCGTGGCGGCGAGATATCCGCGTATTCGTCATTCAAGGGCGCGAGTTTTTCCTGCCATGCCGTGACCAGTGCCGCGAAATTCGGATCGCTGTCGATCAGCGCCTCGGCGGTCAGCCGTTCAGCCAGCGGCAACGTACCCAGCACGTATTCCGCGGCCAGCGCTTCCCGTTCGGGCATATGACCTTCAGGGTCGATCATGCCTCAAGGCACTCCTTCAGTTTTTGCAACCCCCGGCGCAGCCAGGATCGCATCGTGTTCAAGGGCACGTCATGGCGACGTGACAGGTCTTCATAACTCAACCCGCTCAGATAGGCGCCCCTGACCGCATCGGCGCGGGCCGGGTCGAGCGTGTCGAAACAGTCGGCGATGCGGCCCGCCTCGCCCATGGCGACCACCCGTGCCTCGGGCCCCGGGGCAGGATCTGCTACCACAACCGCCTCATCGTCAGCGTGCTCGGCCGGGGCAGGGCGCGCGCGCAGGCGGTCGATTGCATGATTTCGGGCGATGGCGATCAGCCATGTCATGCCGCGTCCCTTCGTCGCCTCATAGCGGCGGGCGTTCAGCCAGACCCTGGTAAAGACCTCCTGCACAGCGTCCTCAGCTTCGCTTCTGTCCCTGAGGATACGCAGGCAGACCCCGAAGAGTTTCGCCGAGGCCTGAGAATACAGCAGTCGAAAGGCTCTGCGGTCCGCGTGGGCCACATCCGCAATCAGGTCTGAGATCGGGTCGGTCTCGGTCACGCCCCTGCGCCCTTTCTTTCCTCAGTCACCACAATGGCGCGGCACGACGGCGCTGTCCACCGCAAGTCCAGTCCGATACGTTTGGCAAAATCTCTGGATCGGGCGAAACAGAGCGTCGTTTTCCCCGGACCGGACAGAAGGGCAATTTGACTTATCATGCCCTGATCGCACCCTTGCAACAGCCGCACAGCCCTCAGCCCCCAACAGGCAAGCCCGTGGCTATCCTCTGCGACGCCGTCGTCCGCCCTCCGCACCGGATCCGGCGGTGTTGAAGCTGACATTTGGAAGGGTGACGATGGCCGAAAGCTCCGGGAAGGAGGCCGTAGCATGCGGGATCGCATTGGCGGCCACGAAGTGTTCCTGAAAGCGCGGCTCGATCGCGGTTTCGACCTTGTGGATGCGGAAAACCTCCTCCTCGATCGCCGCCCTTGCGCCGATATTGCAAAGAGCGATGCGCGCGCCGGTCCCCGCGGCGTTACCGGCCGACGTGACCTTGTCGAGCGGGCAATCCGGGATCATGCCAAGGACCATGGCATGTTTGGGCGAGATATGGGCCCCGAAGGCCCCGGCAAGCACCACCCGGTCGACCTTTTCGATCTCCAGTTCGTCCATCAACAACCGTGCGCCTGCATAAAGCGCAGATTTCGCGAGTTGGATGGCCCTTATATCGCCCTGCGTCACCGTGATCAGCGGTCCGCCCTCGGCGGTGCCGTCATGCAGCAGATAGGCGTTGGTCCGACCGGTGGCGACGCAGCGCGCCGTACCCACCTGTTCGGCCGAGCCGATCAGCCCGCCTGCATCCAGAATGCCCGCCATCCGCATCTCGGCCACGACCTCGATGATTCCGGACCCGCAGATGCCGCTGATCCCGGTCTGCGCGGTCGCCTCGGCAAAGCCCGCGTCGTCCGACCACAGATCGCAACCGATGACGCGGAAGCGGGGTTCCTTGCTCACCGGGTCAATCTCCACCCGCTCGATGGCGCCGGGGGCGGCGCGCTGGCCCGCGCTGATCTGCGCGCCCTCGAAGGCGGGACCGGTGGGCGAGGAACAGGCCAGCACCCGGTTCTTGTTGCCCAGAAGGATCTCGGCATTGGTACCGACATCGACGATCAGCACCATATCCTCGGACTTGTTCGGCTCTTCCGACAATGCGACAGCGGCGCAATCGGCGCCCACATGGCCCGCAATGCAGGGCAGGATATAGACCCGCGCATTGGCATGGATCGCGGTCAGGTCCAGATCGCGGGCCGCCAGCGACAGGCTTTCCGATGTGGCGAGCGCGAAGGGTGCCTGACCAAGCTCGACCGGATCGATGCCCAGAAGCAGGTGATGCATGACCGGGTTGCAGACAAAGACCGTCTCGACGATCTGGCCGGGGTCGATCTCGCCTTCATTGGCGATGGCCTCGGCCAGCCCGTTGATCGCGCTGCGCACGGCGTTGGTCATTTCCTTGTCGCCACCCGGGTTCATCATCGCATAGCTGACCCGGCTCATCAGATCTTCGCCAAAGCGGATCTGGGGGTTCATCAGACCCGAGGAGGCCAGCACGTTGCCGTTTCGGAGATCGCAGAGATGGGCCGCAATCGTGGTAGAGCCGAGGTCGATGGCAAGACCGTAAAGACGGCCTTCGTAGAAACCGGGCCAGATGTCGATGATGCGGGGTTTGCCCCTGTGGTCGCGGTGGATCGCCACCGTGACCTTCCATTCGCCCTTGCGCAGAACCGGCTGAAGCCTGCCGAGCAGCACCGGGTCGGCCTCCAGCCCCTCGATCTGCCATTGCTCGCGCAAGGCGTCACAGAGGCGTTGAAAATCGCCCGAAGGCTCGTGCATGTCGGGCTCGATCACCTCGACGTAATAGGCATGCGTGGCCGGGTCCATGACGATGGTCCGGGCGGTGGCGGATTTGCGGATGACCTGGCGGTGGACCTGGCTTTCCGGCGGCACATCGATGACAATGTCGCCCATGACCTTGGCCTGACAGCCAAGACGGCGGCCTTCCTTCAGGCCGCGGATGCGATCATAGCGCGCCTCGACCTCATTCCATTCGCTCAGCGCATCCTCACTGACCGTGACGCCATGCTTCGAAAACTCACCGTATCCCGGCGTGATCTGACATTTCGAACAGATGCCGCGCCCGCCGCAGACGGAATCGAGATCGACGCCGAGTTGCCGCGCGGCGGTCAGGACCGGGGTGCCAACGGGAAAGCGCCCGCGCTTGCCAGAGGGGGTGAAGATGACGAGGGGATCGTTGCTCATGTCCGGGTCCGGGTCCAA
>JAUIDM010000269.1 GCA_030428915.1 Alphaproteobacteria bacterium
TCCAGTTCGCGGGTGCGGTTGATCTTGCCGAGGCCGAGGCCCTTCAGCGTCGCGGCCTGAACGGCGGGACGGCGGGCGGGCGAGGCGATCTGCTTCACGACGATGGTTTTCTTTGCCATGGTCCGGTCTCCTTACGCTTCCGCCGCTTCGGCGGGGGCTTCGGTTTCCGGCTTCTTCAGGATGTCGGCCACCTTCTTGCCGCGACGCTGCGCGACCATGCGGGGGCTGGCTTCCTGCTTGAGACCGTCGATCGTGGCGCGGATCATGTTGTAGGGGTTCTGCGAACCCATCGACTTCGCGACGACGTCCTGAACGCCCAGCATCTCGAACACGGCGCGCATCGGGCCACCGGCGATGATCCCGGTACCGGCCGGAGCCGTCCTCATCACCACCTTGCCGGCGCCATGACGACCCTCGATATCGTGGTGCAGCGTGCGGCCGTCGCGCAGCGGAACGCGGACGAGGCTGCGCTTGGCCTGTTCGGTCGCCTTGCGGATCGCTTCCGGCACTTCCTTGGCCTTGCCCTTGCCGAAGCCGACGCGGCCGCGCTGGTCACCGACCACCACGAGTGCTGCGAAACCAAAGCGCTTGCCGCCCTTCACGGTTTTCGACACGCGGTTGATCGCGACAAGGCGATCGGCGAATTCCGGGGTTTCGTCGCGTTCGCGGCGATCCCGGCGGTTGTCTTCTCTTGCCATCTGGCAATCCTTTACTTCGTGGCGCGGCATGCGCCGTTTGGGCCGATCCTGGTGTCCCCAAACTGGGCGGGGACCCGGATCATCGGGGCGGCATAACTGCCGCCCGCAGTCATCAGAACTTCAGGCCGCCTTCGCGGGCTGCGTCGGCAAGCGCCTTGATCTTGCCGTGGAAGAGAAAACCGCCACGGTCGAAGTAGCACACTTCGACACCGGCCTTCTTCGCACGCTCGGCAATCGCCGCGCCGATCTTCTTCGCCGCTTCGACGTTGTTCTTGCCGACGACACCCAGATCCTTCTCGAGGCTGGAGGCCGAGGCGAGCGTCACGCCGTTGACGTCGTCGATCAGCTGAACGCTGATGTTCTTCGAGGAACGATGAACCGAGAGACGTGCCCGTCCGTCGGCCATCTTGCGAAGCTTGTTCCGGACGCGCAGGCGGCGCTTGAGGAACAGTTCCCGTTTGCTGTTTGCCATCTGTCTGGTCCTTACTTCTTCTTGCCTTCCTTGCGGAAGATGTACTCGTCCTTGTACTTGATGCCCTTGCCCTTGTAGGGCTCGGGGCGGCGCCATTCGCGGATATTGGCCGCGACCTGGCCGACGAGCTGCGGGTCGATCCCTTCGACGACGATCTCGGTCTGCTTCGGGGTCGTGACGGTCACGCCCTGCGGCACCTCGAAGTTCACTTCGTGGCTGTAGCCGAGCGACAGTTTCAGGGTGTTGCCCTGCATCTGCGCGCGGTAGCCGACGCCGTTGATCTCGAGTTCCTTCTTGAAGCCTTCGGTCACGCCCTGCACGAGGTTCGCCACCATGGAGCGCGCCATGCCCCACTGCTGGCGGGCCCGCTTGGAGGTGCCGCGCGGCTTCACCGAGATTTCGCTGCCGTCGAGCGTGATCGTGACATCGTCGGTCGCGGTGAAGGAAAGGGTGCCTTTCGGACCCTTCATATCCACCTTCTGGCCCGAGACGGTCGCGGTAACGCCCGAGGGGACTTCGACGGGTTTCTTGCCGATACGAGACATCGAACCCTCCTTAGAATACGGTGCAGAGCACTTCGCCACCAACATTGGCAGAGCGTGCAGCTGCATCCGACATCACGCCTTTCGGCGTGGAGACGATGGAAACACCGAGGCCCTGACGGACCGACGGCAGTTCCTTGGAACCGGAATAGACCCGGCGGCCCGGCTTCGAAACGCGCTTGATCTCGCGGATCACGGGCGTGCCTTCGAAGTATTTCAGGCTGATTTCCAGTTCAGGATGGCCGTTGGCGGCCTCAACCTTTTCGTAGCCGCGAATATAGCCCTCGTCCTTGAGCACATCCAGAACCCAGGCGCGAAGCTTGGAGGCCGGCGTGCGGACGGTGGACTTGCCGCGCATCTGCGCGTTGCGGATGCGGGTCAGCATATCGCCGAGAGGATCGTTCATCGACATTTCTCGACCTCCTTACCAGCTCGACTTGACCATGCCGGGGATCTGGCCCATCGAGGCGAGATCACGCAGCATGATGCGGCTGAGCTTGAGTTTGCGGTAATAGGCGTGCGGACGGCCCGTCAGCTGGCAGCGGTTGTGAATCCGCGTGGCCGAGGAGTTACGGGGCAGCTTCGCCAGTTTCATCGTCGCCTTGAAGCGCTCTTCCATCGGCTTCGACTGGTCTTCGATGATTTCCTTCAGTGCGGCGCGCTTGGCAGCATATTGCTTGACCATCTTGGCGCGCTTCACTTCGCGGTTCACCATGGATTTCTTCGCCATATCGTCTCTCCTCCGCGATCAGCTGGTGAAGGGCATGTTGAATTGCTTCAACAGCGCCTTCGCTTCCGCGTCAGTCTTCGCGGTGGTGCAGATGATGATGTCCATGCCGAGAACTTCGTCGACCTTGTCGAAGTCGATCTCGGGGAACACGATGTGTTCCTTCAGGCCCATCGCGTAGTTGCCACGACCGTCAAAGGACGTGCCCTTCACGCCGCGGAAGTCGCGGACGCGCGGCAGCGCGATCGTGATCAGGCGGTCGAGGAATTCGTACATCCGGTCGCCGCGCAGCGTGACTTTCGTGCCGAGCGGCATCTCTTCACGGACGCGGAAGCCGGCGATCGACTTCTTGGCCTTGTTGATCACGGCCTTCTGACCGGCGATGAGCGAAAGCTCTTCGGCGGCCTGCTTGACCTTCTTGGTGTCCTTCACGGCCTCGCCGACGCCCATGTTCAGGACGATCTTGTCGAGCTTCGGGATCTGCATCTCGTTCTTGTAGCCGAACTC
The DNA here is from genome assembly GCA_030428915.1 of Alphaproteobacteria bacterium. Taxonomy (GTDB): domain Bacteria; phylum Pseudomonadota; class Alphaproteobacteria; order Rhodobacterales; family Rhodobacteraceae; genus Albidovulum. The sequence continues at coordinate 2,947 of JAUIDM010000269.1, forward strand.
TTCTTTCAGAGCGGCGCGGATCGACGCCTGATAGGCGGCCTTGAGACGCGGGGTATAGGTTGCTGTGTCGAGCATCAGATCACGTCCCCCGTGGTCTTGGCGAAACGGACCTTCTTGTCGCCTTCCATGCGGAAGCCCACGCGGGTCGCTTTGCCGTTCTTGTCCATGAGCGCGAGGTTCGACAGGTCAACCGGCATTGCCTTCGGCTGACGGCCGCCCTGGCTCGACTGCGTCTGGCGCTGGTGGCGGATGGCAATGTTGATGCCCTCGACCACGGCCTTGCCCGACTTCGGGTCAACCGAGGTGATCTCGCCCTCTTTGCCCTTGTCCTTGCCGGCAAGGACGACGACCTTGTCGCCTTTTTTCAGTTTCGCAGCCATCAGAGCACCTCCGGAGCCAGCGAGATGATCTTCATGAAGTTCTTGGCGCGCAGTTCCCGCACGACCGGCCCGAAGATACGGGTGCCGACCGGTTCGCCCTGGTTGTTCAGGATGACGGCGGCGTTGCGGTCAAAGCGGATTGCGGTGCCGTCTTCACGGCGGACTTCCTTGGCGGTGCGCACGACGACGGCCTTGCGGACGTCACCTTTCTTCACGCGGCCGCGCGGGATGGCTTCCTTGACCGACACCACGATGATGTCGCCGACGCTGGCGTAGCGGCGGTGGGAACCACCCAGGACCTTGATGCACTGAACCCGGCGCGCGCCGGAGTTGTCAGCGACATCCAGATTGGTCTGCATCTGGATCATTTGGTTTCTCCCGACCTTTGGGGCTTATTCCCCAGGGTTTCGATTGAGCTTTCGGATGGTGCTTACGCCGAGGCGTCGCTCACCACCGTCCAGCGTTTCGTCTTCGAGATCGGCGCGCATTCCTCGATGCGGACAGTGTCGCCAACCTTGAATTTGTTTTCCGCGTCATGGGCGCGGTATTTCTTCGACTTCCGCACGGTCTTGTGCAGCAGCGGATGCTTGAAGCGACGCTCGACGAGGACGGTGATCGTCTGCTCGTTCTTGTCCGAGGTCACGACGCCTTGCAGGATACGTTTGGGCATGGTGCGCTCCTCAGTTCGCCGCCGCTTCAGCGGCTTTCTGGTTCAGAACGGTATTGATGCGGGCAACGTCGCGGCGGACGGCGCGCATGCGGGCGGTGTTTTCCAGCTGACCGGTGGCCTGCTGGAAGCGGAGGTTGAAGGCCTCCTTCTTCAGCGCGACAAGCTCATCGCGGAGCTGGTCGGGCGTCTTCGCTTTCAGTTCGGTGGCGTTCATGTCGCCTTCTTCCTTTCAACATCACCGGAAGGCCCTGTGACGGGTCGCCTTCAGCCCGGTGGAGTCAATGATGAACGTGCGAATCCGGGAACCCGGAATCGCAGGATGCGTCCCTATAAGGGAGGTGGGGCTGGGGGGCAAGGGAAAAGGTGGGGCTTGTTCAGTACCGGCTGCTTGTGACTTGCACAGTCTGAACGCCGTGATCCCGAATTAGCGCAAGCAACTCCTTAGCAGCTATTGCGGGCGCAGTGCCGAAGTCTACAGATATCGCATCACCGTCGATGACAACCGAGTGAATGATGCCCGTAGTGATGGCACCGCTTTCCGGCTCCCGGTTGACGTCAAGCCAACGGACGAACCACGGCTCCAACGCGTCGTCAAGCAAAACGCCATCCGGCAGTTGGAACATTATCGCATCCCATGAAACTGCGTCAAAATGCACAGTAAAGTCGCGCTCCTCGAACTCCGCTGGTCCGAAGACGGTCCCGTCTGTTGGCGCCAGTTCAATGATGGATGGTGAGCCGTTCTGTTGAACAACAAAGTCAGCGACATAAAGGTTTCGGTAGACCCCACTGGCAACCTCAAGGGCAATCTCGCTACCGATGTTGTCACCACTCTGCAGTTCGGCAGAATACACCGCGACGAACTCAGCAAGGTAAGCGGATTGCAGTTCTACGAGGAATTGATCGAGATCCATGCGAGGTACTTGCGGAGAAACTTGCTGCAAAGACATTATAGGGACCCTTTCTGCCAAAATAACAAGAAGGGCAGCGACCGCGCGTCTATGCTTGCGCATGGAGAACACAAAGCGGGCGGGGTGAACCCCGCCCTACGCATTCATCACTGTAGGTCGGGGTTCACCCCGACCCTGTCATGAGGCCCTGCGGACCTTCTGCGTCTGAACGCCAAGACCAGCGACGCCGAGCCGCACCGTCTCGCCGCCCGACAGGTAGCGTGGCGGTTTCTGGCCCATCCCAACGCCGGGTGGGGTGCCGGTGGAGATGATGTCGCCGGGCTGAAGGCTCATGAACCGCGAGCAATAGGCGATGAGATACGGCACCTTGTAGACCATCGTCGCCGTGGTCCCGTTCTGGCAGCGCTTGCCGTCCACCTCCAGCCAGATGTCGAGCGCGTCGTAATCCCCGACCTGATCCGGTGTCACCAGCCAGGGACCGACCGGTCCGAACGTGTCGCAGCCCTTGCCCTTGTCCCACGTCCCTGACCGCTCGATCTGAAACTCGCGTTCGGACACGTCGTTGACGATACAGAAGCCCGCGACATGGGCCATCGCATCGGCCTCGTCGATATAGACGCCGCCCTGCCCGATCACGACGGCCAGTTCCACCTCCCAATCCGTCTTCGACGATCTGCGCGGGATGACGATGTCGTCGTCCGGGCCGGAAATGGCCGAGGTCCATTTGTTGAAGATCACCGGCTCCGGCGGCACGTCGAGCCCGCTTTCGGCGGCGTGGTCGGCATAGTTCAGGCCGATACAGACAAACTTGCCCGTCGCGCCGACGCAGGGGCCAAGGCGCAAACCGTCCTGCGGCGTGCCCTCGACCAGCGGCAGGGCGTTGACGTCGAGCGCCTGCAACCGCGCGATGGTGTCGGGCAGCAGCGCCGCGCCCGCGATATCGTCCACATGGGCCGACAGATCGCGCACGCGCCCGTCCGCGTCC
>JAUIDM010000270.1 GCA_030428915.1 Alphaproteobacteria bacterium
CGGCTACATGGTTCAAATGGGGCGGCTTCGCGCCAACCGCGACCGGTTCGAGATGACGGAGGTGGAGCGCAACCCCTTCTGGTGCCCAGATGCGACGGCGGCGGCGATCTGGGCCGAGCATCTGGACGAGTTGCGCAAGTCAGGCAATTCCGTGGGTGCCGTGGTAGAGGTCGTGGCCTCGGGCGTGCCTGCGGGCCTTGGCGCGCCCGTTTATGGCAAGCTCGACACCGATCTGGCCGCCGCGATGATGTCGATCAACGCGGTCAAGGGAGTGGAGATCGGCGCCGGCATGGCCGCCGCCGAACTGACCGGCGTCGAGAATGCCGATGAGATCTACATGGGCAATGACGGCAAGCCGCAGTTCAGTTCGAACCACGCCGGTGGCATTCTCGGCGGCATTTCGACCGGGCAGGATCTGGTCGTGCGCTTTGCCGTAAAACCGACCTCCTCCATCCTGACCCCGCGCAGGACGATTACCGTTGCGGGGGACTCGGCCGAAATCATCACGAAGGGCCGCCATGACCCCTGTGTTGGCATCCGTGCCGTGCCGGTAGGCGAGGCAATGATGGCGACCGTGATCCTCGACCATCTTCTGCTCGACCGGGGGCAGACCGGCGGCCAGCGCGGCCCGATCGGCCCGGCATGAGCCTCAGCCCACTTCGTCATGCACTGCGCGAAGCGCTGTCGCGGTTGGCGGAGGGGAAGGACAGCGCTCATGACGTTGCCCATGCCGACCGTGTCTGGGCCCATGCCAGCACCATCGCGCATGGCGAGGGCGTGGAGCGATCGCGCGCGCTTCTCTGCGCGGCCTATCTGCATGACCTTGTCACCTTGCCCAAGGACCACCCCAAGCGCGCCCGCGCCGCGACCATGTCGGCGCAGGCGGCCGGACCGGTGATGGAGGCCCTTGGCCTCACCGCGAAGGAGATCGCCCAGGCCCGGCACGCGATCGAGGCGCACAGTTTCTCGGGTGGGGTGGAGCCGCAGACGATCGACGCGCGGATCCTGCGCGATGCGGACCGGCTGGAGGCTTTGGGAGCCATCGGCATTGCCCGCTGTTTCGCTGTTTCAGGTGCGCTAAACAGACCGCTATTCGATCCCGACGACCCTTTTGCGGTGGACCGCAAGCCCGACGATCAACTCTGGGCGCTCGATCATTTCGCGGTCAAGCTGCTGCAACTGCCAAAGACCTTCCTGACCGGCACTGGCCGGCAGTTGGCTGAACAGCGCGCCGCGAGAATGCGACATTACCTTTCCGATCTGGCCAGCGAACTCAGCGTGCCGCCGCCCGATTGGTAAACTCGCTGGTCAGCTTGGCCGGGGGGCTGGAGCGACAGTCTGCTTCGACAGTTGCACCGCAAGAATGCCCGCTGCCACAATGACGACGCCGATGATATCGGCGGGCCCGATCCTCTCGCTAAGCAGAACCGCCGCGACGGCCACGCCGAAGAACGGGTTGAGGAAGTGATAGGTCGCAGCCCGGACCGCGCCGATGCGCTCCACCAGCCGGAACCAGACCCAGGTGGCGATCAGCCCCGGCACCAGCGTCGTGTAGGCGAAGGCGAGGCCGAGGCGCGGCGTCCAGTTGACCTGCCAGCTCTCGGTTAGCATCGCAGCCACCGCCAGAATGCCTGCGCCCACGAACATCTGCAGACCAACGATCATCAGCACATTGCCCTTGGACGAAGCCCCCCGCACCGTCAGCGTCGCCACCGCGAGCGCGAGCGCACCGATGCCGCAGAAAATGAGGCCCGGCACGCTCACCCCGCCGGAAAAGCGCGACCCCATGATGATCGCGACCCCGATCACACCCGCAACCAGCCCGGCAATGCCGAGGGGCCGCACCCTCTGCCCCATGAAGAGCCAGCCGAGGAGCGCCACAAGCAAAGGCATGGTGGAGGCGATGATCGCGGCCAGCGAGGCCTCGATCCACTGCATGGCGACGAAGTTCAGGCCCAGATAAAGCGCGTTCTGGCAAAGACCGAAGACAACGACTGAGCGCCACTGCCCCCGGCTAAGCGTCCAGCTTTGCCCGAGCGCACGGGCAATGGCGACACCGATCAGGCCGGAGATAAAGAACCGCAGGCTGAGCGCGGTCAGCGGCGGCGCGTCGGCCACGATCATGCGCGCCGAGGTGAAGGCCGAGGACCACATGAAGGCAAAGGCCAGCCCCATGAAGATCGAGCGGATATCCATGGGGATTGCCCTGCCCTTGCCGTCAGATATTACGCACCGCGCCTTTTGAGGCACTGGTTGTCAACGCGGCATAAGCGCGGAGCGCTGTGGAAACCTTGCGCTTGCGCGGCGCGTCGGGCTGCCAGCCTTTCGCATCGCGTGCCTTGCGGCGTTCGGCCAGCACGGCGTCATCCACGGCCAGATGGATGCGGCGGTTGGGGATGTCGATTTCAATCGTATCGCCCTGCTCCACCAGCCCGATCGTGCCGCCCTCGGCCGCCTCGGGAGAGACATGGCCGATGCAGAGGCCCGAAGAGCCGCCGGAGAACCGCCCGTCGGTGACAAGCGCGCACACCTTCCCCAGACCCTTCGATTTCAGATACGAGGTCGGGTAAAGCATTTCCTGCATGCCAGGTCCCCCGCGCGGCCCTTCATAGCGGATCAGCACGACCTCACCCGGCTTGACCTTGCCGTTGAGGATGCCGAGCACCGCGTCATCCTGGCTTTCGAAGATATGGGCGGTGCCCGTGAATTTCAGGATCGACTCGTCGACCCCCGCCGTCTTCACGATGCAGCCTTCCTCGGCGATGTTGCCGTAAAGCACGGCCAGCCCGCCATCCTTGGAAAACGCATTTTCGGCCGAGCGGATTACGCCCGCCTCGCGGTCGCGGTCCAGTTCCTTGTAGCGGTTCTGCGTCGAAAAGGCCTGCGTCGTCCTGACGCCACCCGGTGCGGCGCGGTAGAATGTATGGACGGCGTCGTCATTGGCGGTGACGACATCCCATTTCTGGATCGCTTCGCCCATCGTGTCGCTGTGGATCGTCCGCGCATCCATGTGAAGCAGACCCGCGCGGCCCATCTCGCCGAGGATACCCATGATGCCACCCGCACGGTGGACATCCTCCATGTGCACATCCTGCTTTGCCGGCGCCACCTTGCAGAGGACCGGCACCTTGCGGCTGAGCCGGTCGATATCCTCCATGGTGAAATTGACGCCACCCTCATGGGCGATGGCAAGAAGGTGCAAGACCGTGTTGGTCGACCCGCCCATCGCGATATCAAGGCTCATCGCGTTCTCGAACGCCTCGAACGTGGCGATATCGCGCGGCAGAAGACCCTTGTCCTCCACCTCGTAATGCCGCCGGGCGACTTCGACGATGGTGCGGCCTGCTTGCAGGAACAGGGCCTTGCGGTCGGCATGGGTGGCCAGCATCGACCCGTTTCCGGGCAGCGCCAGCCCCAGAGCCTCGGCCAGACAGTTCATCGAATTGGCGGTGAACATGCCCGAACACGACCCGCAGGTCGGGCAAGCGGCCTTCTCGATCTCCAGCACCTGCTCATCGGTATAGCTGTCATCGGCGGCGACGATCATCGCATCGACAAGATCGAGGTCATGGTCGATCACATCCGGGCTGATCTTGCCCGCCTCCATCGGCCCGCCAGAGACAAAGATGCAGGGGATATTGAGCCGCATGGCCGCCATCAGCATGCCCGGCGTGATCTTGTCGCAGTTGGAAATGCAGACCATCGCATCGGCGCAATGAGCGTTGACCATGTATTCAACAGAATCGGCGATGACCTCGCGCGAGGGCAGCGAATAGAGCATGCCGTCATGGCCCATCGCGATCCCGTCATCGACGGCAATGGTGTTGAATTCCTTGGCCACGCCGCCCGCCGCCTCAACCTCGCGCGCGACCATCTGTCCCAGGTCTTTCAGATGCACGTGGCCCGGTACGAACTGCGTGAAGGAGTTCACGATCGCGATGATCGGCTTGTTCCAGTCATTGTCGGTCATCCCGGTCGCACGCCAAAGGCCGCGCGCGCCGGCCATGTTGCGTCCGTGGGTCGTGGTGCGAGAGCGATATGCGGGCATGGTCGTTCCTCCTGAAGCGGCGCGACACTAGCCGAGGAATCGAACAGGTTCCATGGCAAACCTGCGTTTTGCACGGCCGGAACGGCGGCTTCTGCACCCGCTGCAGTCCCGGCACCTGGCACGATTGACCGGTTCTGGGGCAATTGACCAGCAATCCGCCTGCGTCAGCGCGACGAGGCAGAGGGAACCAACCCATTGAAAAGATGTGGAGGCGGGTACCGGAATCGAACCGGTCTACACGGATTTGCAATCCGCTGCGTAACCTCTCCGCCAACCCGCCGGACCGAGGCTTGCGTTGTCTATCGTGGGCGGCGGGCAGCGTCAACGGGCTGTGACGGGGGGTGTTCCGTTTCCCCCTCCAATAGCCTATATGGGGCGATCTTGATCCACAGGACCCGAGAGATGTCTGACGCCAAACCGACCGTCCCCGTCACGCAGGATGTCGTGACCATTGCCCGCAAGCTGCCGGAAGGCGGGCGGGTGAACCTTGTCGGATTGACGCGCGATCAGTTGCGTGACGCGCTGATCGCCGCGGGCACGCCGGAAAAGCAGGCAAAGATGCGGGTCGGGCAGGTCTGGCAGTGGATCTATCACTGGGGCGTGCGCGACTTTGCCGCCATGACCAACCTCGCCAAGGACTACCGGGCGATGCTGGCCGAAAAGTTCGAGATCGCGCTGCCCGAACTTGTCACCCGCCAGGTCTCGGCCGATGGCACCCGCAAATACCTTCTGCGCATCGCCGGCGGGCATGAGGTGGAGACGGTCTACATCCCCGAGGAAAACCGGGGTACGCTCTGCATCTCATCCCAGGTCGGCTGCACGCTGACCTGTTCCTTCTGCCACACCGGCACGCAGAAGCTGGTCCGCAACCTCACGGCGGCGGAGATTGTCGGTCAGGTCATGCTGGCCCGCGACGATCTGGGCGAATGGCCCGAACAGGGCGCGCCGAAGAACGAGACCCGCCTCGTGTCGAACATCGTCCTGATGGGCATGGGCGAACCGCTTTACAACTTCGAGAATGTCCGCGACGCGATGAAAGTGGTGATGGATGGCGAGGGGCTGACCCTTTCGCGCCGCCGCATCACGCTGTCGACCAGCGGCGTCGTGCCCGAAATCGCCAAGACGGCGGAGGAAATCGGTTGCCTTCTTGCGGTCAGCTTCCATGCGACGACGGACGAGATCCGCGACCGGCTGGTGCCGATCAACAAGCGCTGGAATATCGAGACGCTTCTGGGCGCGCTCCGCGACTATCCGCGCCTGTCGAACTCCGAACGTATCACCTTCGAATATGTGATGCTGAAGGGCGTGAATGACAGCGACGAGGATGCGAAACGACTGGTGAAGCTGATCCGTGGCATCCCCGCCAAGATCAACCTCATCCCCTTCAATGAATGGCCGGGCAGCCCCTATCAGCGGTCCGACTGGGAGCGGATCGAGGCGTTTGCCGACATCATCTACAAGGCGGGCTACGCCTCGCCCATCCGAACCCCGCGCGGCGAGGATATCATGGCCGCCTGCGGCCAGCTCAAATCCGCGACGGAACGCGCCCGCAAGAGCCGGGCAGAGATTGCCGCCGAGGCGGGCTTGCCCGGCGCCTCGGCCTGACCCCGGCGCTCAGTTTCCCCGACGCCGCCGGATCAGCCGGAACAAGAGCGTGAGCAGGATCATGGACGGCGCGACCACCGCGGCGGTCATCATCGCGTCCATCCTTTCGCCATAGCTCGCAATGTAAGTCGGACGGTCCGGAATGTAGGTATAACCTTCCTCCACGCAGAAGACGAGAAAGGCGATGCCTGCCGCCAGGAATAGCGCGAAGACGAATATCTGCTTCAACGGCA
>JAUIDM010000271.1 GCA_030428915.1 Alphaproteobacteria bacterium
AGCGGCTCATCATCCGGCGAGACCTGCCGGAACCGCTCCAGATCGGCGAGCGATGCCTCTGTCAGCACCGCCCGCGCGACCGAGGGCGGGCCGATATCGACCAGCCAGAGGTCGAGAAAGAGGCCGTCGGGATCCGCCGCCGCCTCCGGATCGTCGTCGGCCCAGATCGTGCCGTCAAAGGCCGCATCGACCTCGCGGTTGGCAAGCCTCAGATGCCCGGCAATCCCTTCTTGCACCAGATCGTCCCAGGTCAGCGCCTCGACATGGTCGGGGTCGGGATGTGCCGGCGGCCCGGCAGAGATGCCCTGCATCTTTTCGCGCGCCACCTGAAGCGTCGCGGCAAGGATCGATTCATGCGCAATGCGCACGCTCGCCGTCGCCTTGGTCACCCCGTCGAGATAGACGAGGTCCGACCCCGCCCCCCCGGCGCCATAAGGCGTGCCGACAACCAGCGGCTCGTTGATCGAATGCCCGCGATACTGTTCGAAGAACTTGTGAAACGGTGCCTCGCCGAGGCCCGAGACGAAGATCGGCTCATTATGCGCGATGAGCCGCGCGTCGATGAACTGGCCGCTGAGGTCGAGGATGACAAGAACGTTGACCGGCGTACCGGAAAACCCCGGCAACGGGGCCAGCGGTTCGGTCTCGAACACATATCCCGCCTCGGCTCCGCCGGAATTCAGAAGGCTCCAGACGCCCCGGTCGTTCACAGGCTCGCCCAGGGCATAGGGCGGCAGGATGAAAGGCGCGATTTCATCGCGCGACAAGGGCTCGCCCAAGGCGGACGACACCCGCACCAGGCCGATGAAAACAAGTGCGATCAGTAACAGCGCGCGCATGGTCCGAAGACTATGCGCGGGCCGGGCGCGGTGACATAGGACAATGGTCGAATCCCATGGGGTGCCGGCCTGCGGTCCAAAGCGCGGCACGCCATGACCCGCGCCCGCCGGACAGGCCGCGCCGAAATCCGGCAAGGCTTTCGGACCGCTTTCATTTCAAGAAAGCAGGTTACCGCGTTACCGGGGGCGGGGTGAGCCAGCGGACGGGGGCGCGGTTGCGAGACAGATGACCAGTTGGCCCGCGTTTTCAGCGACCTGATAGCCGCGCCGGTCGACCTCGGCCATGAAGCGCTCCATGCCCGCGAAGCGTTCGATAGTGAGGCGCGGTCGGGCCGGATGGCCCGATCAATCGCTCCAGTGGAGCGATTGAAGCGGCGAACGCGCCTTGCGGCGGATCACGGCGCCCTCCTGCACCTCCATTTAGGCGAAGAGGTCCTTCAGCCAGACCTCAGTGAGAATGGCGAGTTCAGGTTCCGCACGGGCGGAGGATTGCCGCGGGATGGCTAAGGGTGGGTTAAGGGTGGAAGCCACCCGCCGGTGATTGCCAGCGCTTGTGGTCACCCGATGCTGATCCGTTTGGCTCCTGCCCCGATCATTTGATCGAGCAAAGCCATGACCATATCGGGAGGACTGCTACCGGCGTCCAAACGCACTTCACATAAGCCATCGATGAATTTGGGTTCAGAAATGAAATGCGCGCAGCTAAAAAAAGGAGGCGCTAACCCCTCGTTTTCTTTGAATGCAACAGCAAACCAGCTTTCAACAACGGCATCCGCAGCAACAATCTTCAGGTCCGACCGGAGTGTGATCCAGTCCCAGCTGAAAGGCGCGACTCGGATTTCAGAGCCTTCGAGTGAAAAGTCCATAACGCCGAATTGGATGAGTGTTTTCGAGTCGATGTTGACTGATGCAATTGGCGAGCGGTCCACACGGTCGAGGACGACGAAGTCGACTCTCGCTGGCAGGCGCAATCGCCCCTCAGTCGCCATTTCTCCGCTCGAATGGCGAAGTGCGGGTTCGAGGATGATGTTCTGGTGCCCATACTTTGCAATCGCGATCTCGAACTGTTCGAGATAGTGCCCCTGTATTTGCTCAAGGAGTTCCTCTAACTCGTCATGTGCCACAGCGCATCACCCCCGCCGCCTCTTCCCGCCCCTCTGCCCCGGCCGCCCGGCCGTTGAACGACCCGCCTTCACACCGGCGGCCTCCACCGCCTCCTCGACCGCCGATTGCCGGGCGAGCGGATCGTCCGACAGGACCAGATCGACCGCCTCCAGCCGCTTGATCTCGTCGCGCAGCCGTGCCGCCTCCTCGAATTCCAGATTCTCGGCGGCCTTGCGCATCTGCACGCGCAGCCCGTCGAGATGCGCCTCAAGGTTCGCGCCGTGCATCGGCTTGTCGACCTTGGCCGTCACACGGTTCATGTCGACGTCGCCCTTGTAGAGGCCTGCCAGAATGTCCTCGACGTTCTTCTTCACCGTCGCGGGCGTGATGCCGTGGGCCTCGTTGTAGGCCACCTGCTTCTCCCGCCGCCGGTTGGTTTCGGCGAGCGCCCGTTCCATCGACCCCGTCACCCGATCGGCATACATGATCACCCGGCCCTCGGCGTTCCGGGCGGCGCGGCCGATGGTCTGGATCAGCGAGGTTTCCGACCGCAGGAAGCCCTCCTTGTCGGCATCCAAAATCGCCACCAGCCCGCATTCGGGGATGTCCAGCCCCTCGCGCAACAGGTTGATGCCGACCAGCACGTCGAAGGCCCCAAGCCGCAGGTCGCGCAGGATCTCGATCCGTTCGATCGTGTCGATGTCGCTGTGCATGTAGCGGACGCGGATGCCCTGTTCGTGCATGTATTCGGTCAGATCCTCGGCCATGCGCTTGGTCAGCGTCGTGACCAGCGTGCGAAAGCCCTTGGCCGCGACCTTGCGGACCTCATCCAGGAGGTCGTCCACCTGCATCTCGACCGGCCTGATCTCCACCTGAGGATCGAGAAGGCCGGTGGGCCGGATCACCTGCTCGGTAAAGACGCCCCCCGTTTGCTCCAGCTCCCAGGCGGCGGGCGTGGCCGAGACGAAGACCGACTGGGGCCGCATCGCGTCCCATTCCTCGAACTTCAGCGGCCGGTTGTCCATGCAGGAGGGCAGCCGGAAGCCGTGTTCGGCCAAAGTGAACTTGCGCCGGTAGTCGCCCCGGTACATGCCGCCGATCTGCGGCACGCTGACATGGCTTTCATCGGCGAAGACGATGGCATGGTCGGGAATGAACTCAAACAGCGTGGGCGGCGGTTCGCCCGGTGCGCGCCCGGTCAGGTAGCGCGAATAGTTCTCGATCCCGTTGCAAACGCCCGTCGCCTCCAGCATCTCCAGATCGAAGTTGGTGCGCTGCTCCAGCCGCTGGGCTTCCAGCAGCTTGCCTTCCTCCTGCAACTGCTTCAGCCGCAGGGCCAGTTCCTTGCGGATGCCGGTGATGGCCTGCTGCATGGTGGGGCGCGGCGTGACGTAGTGCGAATTCGCGTAGATGCGGATCTTTTCGAACGTATCGGTCTTTTGCCCGGTCAGGGGGTCAAATTCGGTGATCCCCTCCAATTCCTCGCCGAAAAAGCTGAACTTCCACGCCCGGTCCTCAAGGTGGGCGGGCCAGACATCGACCGTGTCGCCCTTGACCCGGAACGCCCCGCGCTGAAAGGCGGCATCGGCGCGGCGGTATTGCTGGGCGACAAGGTCGGCGATGAACTTGCGTTGTTCATAAAGCTTGCCGACCTCCATATCCTGCGTCATCGCCGAATAGGTCTCGACCGAGCCGATGCCATAGATGCAGCTGACCGAGGCGACGATGATCACGTCGTCGCGTTCCAGAAGCGCCCTTGTCGCCGAATGGCGCATCCGGTCGATCTGTTCGTTGATCTGGGATTCCTTCTCGATATAGGTGTCCGATCGCGGCACATAGGCCTCGGGCTGGTAGTAGTCGTAGTAGGACACGAAATACTCGACGGCATTGTCGGGGAAGAAGCCCTTGAACTCGCCATAAAGCTGGGCGGCGAGCGTCTTGTTGGGGGCAAGAATGATCGCAGGGCGCTGGGTTTCCTCGATCACCTTGGCCATGGTGAAGGTCTTGCCGGTGCCGGTGGCACCCAGAAGCACCTGATCGCGCTCGCCCTCGCGCACCCCTGCAGTGAGTTCGGCGATGGCGGTGGGCTGATCACCTGCCGGGGCAAAATCCGTCTTCATGACGAATCGCCGCCCGCCTTCCAGTTTCGGCCGGGTCAGAACGTCGGGACGCTCGGTCAGGGCGTTGATGTTGTTGTGGGGCATAGGCGATTCCTCCGGTCCCGCAGATTTGATCTGTTTTTGTTCCGGTTCAAGGGCGGCGCGGAGCTTTACTGTCACCCAGGCGGAAACGGTCCTGCGTCCTCCTGCGATTTTGTTCGCAAATAAAGAGTGTTCGTAAATAATCGTAAACCGGTATCAACTTTAGGTTGAAATCGGTGGGAATCACGCGTAGCTTTGGTTTTGCAAGCAGCAACTGACTGCCGGTCACAGGCACCCACCCAGCCACCACCACCCACCTTCGCTCCCTAGAGCGCCGACCGGCAGTCAGCCTTGCACCCTCCCCGCCCTCGAGCGCCAAAACATTCTGCATGGCTTGGCCCCTGCAGGGTTGCATGGCGTGCAAGGCGGCCTTTCGCGATTGTCCGTGGCGGCACGAAGGCCGCCGGCCTATATCGGCCACAACGATGATTTGCTTTCAGGAACAGCAAGATGTTTGCGACGACACATAAATCCGGGCCCCTGACGGAAACGCTGCGCATGATTCGCGCGACGATCCACCGTCTGACCCTCGTCACCATGGCCGAGCCGGCGCCCTACTGGGCCGACTATCTGCGCGAGACACGCGAACGCGCGCGCTGATCGCTCCCCCGGAAAGACCAGAACCCGCCCCGGCCCGTCCGGGGCGGTTTTGTTTTGGCCGCTCCCCATATCGCGCTGATCCGGTCCAGAGCGCTTTCAGGCGGGACGCGATGGGTCGGCCACCCGCCCGCGACCACCGGGTCGGACCAATTTTCGGAAATGTCCCCGGCACTGCCCCCCGGCGACTTTTGTAGGTTTTTCCACCCGCCCCGGGACGTGCTACACTCCGCCCAGTAAGTGGTGATCCGTTACCCGACTTTCCAGGAAATACCTTTGTCGCCAGAGAGCGATCATCAACGGGGGGAACCATGTCTCACAAGTATGCCGGTGGCTGCGACCACGTCCACGTTCATGCCGACGCCGAACCGATCGACAATCACACCTGCCACTGCAATGTCTGCAAATCCGTCACCGGTCAGCAGACCACCCATGTCGCCTTCTTCAACCATGGCGACCTGAAGGTAGACCACCCGGAAAAGATGAACCGCCAGCCCTTCAACAAGGACAATCCGAACGGGCCGCTGGAGCTTTGCACCTGCGCCGATTGCGGCGCGGCGCTGATGCTCGATGACAAGCAGAAGCGCATACGCGTGGCGGTACCCAACGTGATGGGCTATGGCGCGGGTTTCCCCGACGCAACCTATCACGCCTTCTGGGACGAATCGAAAGGCTATGCCAAGCCGAGCGACGGCCGACCAGTCTATGAAGGGCTGCGCCCCGATTTCGTCTGGCCACAAGGGGCCTGAGAAGCGGTCCGCCACCACTCTTTACAGACCCGATGCGGTCCGGCCTCGGGGCCGGGCTGCAAAGCGCGATGGTCCAATCGTCAACCCCCTTGCGAAATGCCGCCCGTTTCCCGATAAGAGGACGGAACCTGAGGGGAATATGTCCATGCGCGCGCGTATCTACCAACCGGCCCGCAACGCCATGCAATCCGGGACCGCCAAGACGCGGGTCTGGCTTCTGGAATTCGCACCGGCCGAGGCGCGTGAGGTCGATCCTCTGATGGGCTGGACCGGGTCCGGCGATACCCAGGCACAGGTGCGTCTGAGGTTCGACAGCCGCGAGGCGGCCGAGGATTACGCCCGCGCCAACGGCATCGACTATGTCGTGACCGA
>JAUIDM010000272.1 GCA_030428915.1 Alphaproteobacteria bacterium
GTCGTGCTGATGGCGATGAACGGTTACATCGCCCACAAACGCGGTTTCGTGCTGGAAGAGCCGGTCCCGTTGCGAGAGTTGCCCCGCAAGACCGCCAACGCCTTCCCCGCGCTGCTCATGCCGGTGATCCTACTGTTCGGGATCTATGGCGGCGTCACGACCCCGACGGAAGCCGCCGCCATTGCGGCGCTCTATGCGCTATTGCTGGCCGGGCTGTTCTACCGGGCGTTGTCGCTGCGGGGGCTCTACGAGATCTTCGTCGAAAGCGCCCGTGCCTCCGCCGCAGTTGGCGTGGTGATCGGCGGCGCACTGATCCTGAACTTCATCGTCGTCAGCGAGAACATCCCCGGCATGGTGGCGGATGCCCTGGTGGGTATCGACATAAGCCCGACCGTCTTCCTGCTGCTGGTCATGCTGCTGGTGCTGCTTCTTGGCTGTGTGCTGGATGCGACGACCATCATCCTGGTCATCGTGCCCCTGTTCATTCCGGCCTGCCGCGAGCTTGGCATCGACCTGGTGCATTTCGGCGTTCTGGTGGTGGTCAACTCCATGATCGGGCTGATCACGCCGCCATATGGCATCCTTCTGTTCGTCATCAACGCGGTCACTGGCATCCCCCTGCGCGAGATCATCGCCGAGGTCTGGCCGTTTCTCATTGTCCTGATAGGCGCCCTGCTGCTTCTGGTCTTCTTCCCGGGGCTCGTACTGTGGCTGCCGCATCTCCTTGGCTTCGGAGGCTGACACTCATGCCGTCGATCGATCTTCCCAATAACCGGTTCAAGGCACGGCTTCAGGCGGGCCAGGGCCAACTCGGCATCTGGAACACGATCGGCGGCAATACGGTGCCAGAGTTGCTCGGCGGTGCGGGGTTCGATTGGGTCCTGGTCGATTGCGAGCATGCAGCCGTTGAACCCGTGGAGGTGCTGGGAGCGTTGCAGGCGATTGGCCAGAATCCGGAGGTCTCAGCCGTGGTCCGACCGGCCGCGAACGACCCCGTTCTCTTCAAGCGCCTGCTCGACATGGGCGCGCAGACGTTTCTCGTCCCTTACGTTCAGACCGCGGCAGAGGCCGAGGCGGCCGTCCGCGCCATGCGCTACGGTCCCAAGGGCATTCGCGGCATGGCAGGCATGACCCGAGCCACGCGCTACGGGAAGGTAACCGACTACTACGATCGCGCCGAGGGCGAGCTTTGCCTGATCGTGCAGGTCGAGACCATCGACGCGATGGGCCAGCTCGAGGCGATCGCTGCGGTCGATGGCGTCGATGGCGTGTTCATCGGCCCCGCGGACCTCAGCGCCAGCATGGGCCTACGCGGCCAGACGAGCCACCCCGACGTCGTGGCGGTGATCGAGGATGCCTTTGCCCGCCTGAAGGCGGCGGGCGTTCCGGCCGGGATCATGGCGCTGAACCCGGACGAGGCTGCCCGATACATCGACCTGGGTTCGGTGATGACCGCGGTGGGCGTCGATCTCGTGCTCTTGGCAGAGGCCGTGGCCACCCTGCGGGAGAGGTTCTGAATGTATCCCGACCCCGCTCGTGATGCCCCCCGGACGGGTGCCGGTCACGACCTGCTTCTGGGGCTGATCGGAGACGCGATCGGTCGCTCGCAGTCGCCCCGGCTCCATGTCGCCGCCGGGCGCCAGGCCGGGCTGACCGTGCGCTATGACAGGCTGATCCCGGCGCTCATGGGGCAGGCGTTCGAGACCGTGTTCGCCAATGTGCGAACGGGGGGCTACCGGGGCGTGAACATCACCTATCCCTACAAGGAGCGTGTCACGTCCATGGTCCGGCTGGCCGACCCGGTGCTGCAGGCGATCGGGGCGGTCAACACGGTGACCTTCGAGGCCGACGGGCCCCTTGGGCATAACACCGACTATACGGGTTTCAAATCCGCCTTTCAGGGCACGTTCGGTCAGGCGCGTCCGGGGGTGGTGCTGCTCGTGGGGACCGGCGGTGTCGGGCGGGCCATTGCCTTCGGTCTGGCCGACCTTGGCGCAGAGGCGCTCATCCTGCTGGATAACGACACCACGAAATCGCACGCACTTGCCCGAGATCTGCAGCGCGCCTTTCCGGCGCTCGGAGTGGCGACCGACTGCGGCGCGGACCAACCGCTGCACGGAGTCGTCAACGCGACCCCGGTCGGCATGGACGGCAAGCCCGGCAACCCGATCCCCGACTGGACGCTCCGCACCGCGACCTGGGCATTCGACGCGGTCTACACGCCAAGGGACACGGAATTCCTGACCACTGCGGCGGAGCGGGGCCTAGAGGTCCTGTCCGGGTGGGAGCTCTTCTTTCACCAGGGCCTGGACGCCTGGACCATCTTCTCTGGCCAGCGCGCGGATTTGGCGGACCTCAGGGCCGAGTTGACCGGTGCCGGAGAGTCGCCATGAAATTCGGCATCGCCACCGTTTCGATTTCCGGCAACCTTGAGGAAAAGATCGAAGCCATCGCTACCGCAGGGTTCGACGGGATCGAGATCTTCGAGCAGGATTTCATTGCCGACGCCCGCCCTCCAGGCGAAGTCGGCGCGAGGATCCGCGATGTCGGCCTCGAGGTGATGCTGTTTCAACCCTTCCGCGATTTCGAGGGGCTTCCGGGCGCTTTGCGGCAAAAGGCCTTCGACCGGGCCGAACGCAAGTTCGACCTGATGCAGGAGTTGGGCTGCGACCTCGTGCTGGTCTGCTCCTCGGTCCATCCCGAGGCGCTTGGCGGCATCGACCGTGCGGCGGCGGATTTCGCGGAACTCGGCGACAGGGCAGCCAGGCGCGGGCTGCGCGTGGGATACGAGGCGCTGGCCTGGGGCCGGCACGTGAACGACCACCGTGACGCCTGGGAGGTGGTGCGCCGGACCGATCATCCCTCGGTCGGCCTTGTCCTCGACAGCTTCCACACGCTTGCGCGCCGCATCGACCCGGACACGATCCGTCGCATTTCGGGCGATCGGATCTTCTTCGTGCAACTCGCCGACGCTCCCGCGATCAAGATGGACCTGCTGCACTGGTCTCGCCACTTTCGCAACATGCCGGGCGAGGGCGATCTCGACGTAAGCGGCTTCATGCGGGCGGTTGTGGCGACGGGTTATGCCGGCCCGGTCAGTCTCGAGATCTTCAATGACCTGTTTCGCGGCGGGCCGAACCGTGCCATCGCGCGGGACGGCTATCGCTCGCTTGTCGCGCTGATGGACGACGTCCGTCACGCCGAACCCAAGGCACCCGTCGATCTGCCCGCCTTTCCGGCCCGTACCGCGGTAGAGGGCACGGCCTTCCTCGAGTTCGCCGCGCAAGGCGAGGACAAGGCAGTGCTCGAACGGCTGCTCACGACCCTTGGGTTCCGCCGCACCGCAAGTCACGTTTCGAAGTCCCTAACGCTCTGGACCCAGGGTGAGATCCGGATCATCGTCAATGCCGAGACGACGGGCCACGCGCACAGCGCCTGGGTCACGCGGGGCACCACCGTCTGCGACCTCGGTTTCGACGTGTCCTCCGCGGCCGACGCGCTGGCACGCGCGCAGGCGCTGGGTACTGAAGCTTTCCGCCAGCCGCTTGGCCCCGGCCAACTCGACATCCCGGCTATCCGCGGCCTCGGCGGCAGCGTCCTGCACTTCCTAGACGACAGTTCGGGTCTCGGCGATGTCTGGTCAGTGGAGTTCGACGCGAGCCTCGACAGCGCGGGGGACGACGCGGGCCTACTGAGCGTCGACCATGTCGCGCAGACGATGAGCTACGAAGAGATGCTGAGCTGGTCGCTCTTTTACACCACCCTGTTCGACATGCGGAAAACACCCATGGTCGACGTGATCGACCCTGACGGGTTGGTGCGAAGCCAGGCCTTGTCGACGCCCGACGGTCGCGTCCGCATCACGCTGAACGGTGCCGAGACCCACCGGACCCTGGCTGGCAGTTTCCTTGCCGAAAGTTTTGGTGCATCGGTGCAGCATGTGGCGCTGGCCACCGATGATATCTTCGAAACTGCCAGCGCGCTCACGACCCACGGCTTCCTAGCGCTGCCTATCCCAAGCAATTACTACGCTGACCTCGCGGCCCGCTTCAATATCGAGCCGACGCTGCTGGAGCGGATGTCCGCATGCAACATCCTTTACGACAACGACGGCAGAGGAGAGTTCTTCCAACTCTACTCCCGGCCATTTGCGGGCGGCATGTTCTTCGAGATTGTTCAGCGTCGTGGCGACTACTCAGGCTTTGGAGCGCCCAACGCGCCGTTCCGCACCGCCGCGCAGAAACGGTTGATGCGGCCGAAAGGCATGCCGCGCGCATAGGGCTGCGCACCTAGGGCGCGAACTCCTGCAATGATGTGACTGCAATTCGGCCTTGAATGCCAGCTCCTGTACTGGCGAGACAGGTGTGGAGACTGGGATCATGCGATCGTAGCATTCGGGTACCACGCTATCGTGGGTTTGGAATTACTTGAGTGCCTCTTGTGGGCCGCGACCTGGCAAGCTTGACTCCTACAGCGAACGGCGGCTCATGGCCGCTTGTGTCGGCTTACCGAAACAAGTTGAAAGTCCGGCATATCCCGCAACCTGCTCATTCGCATCGGCCACAGAGTGCGGCCACCATGGCGAACATTCGATCTCAGTTCCATCTCGCCGACAGCGACTCCAGTCGAAGTGTTCAGGTCGCGCCTCAAGAAAATTATTTCATTACGAACACTTGCGAAGAATTCACCAAATCAGCGCAGTCATGAGGTCCGGAGAATATCGACGCTGAGAGACCGCCTTCTGACCCTTTGGACCAGAGGCCAGTGCTCAGCCACTCTCTCATAACCCTCGAAAACAACGGAAAAATCCGGCCGCAGCTGGATCGGGAGAACGCTTTCGCGGGGGAAAGTGGCGGAGGGGATGGGCCTGATATCCAACCTTCTCCACCAAGCTGACACTGCCTGCCCTGCGCTTAAGTGTATGAAGGTGCGAGATAATATCGTTCTTCCGTCAATTCGTCCTCCTGATCATTCATGGCCATTACTACCGTGACCGTAGAGGTTGGCGTTGGTGTGGGCGTTCCTTTCATTCTCGAATTCGAGGCTGGAATGAGCGATGCCGAAGCGTTCGCTCAGTCGTGCTTTGATCTTGCCCTTGATGGCCTCAATTCTCGTCCATCCATCTTCGGCGACGACCACGTGGCAGTCGAGCGCCGCCTCGTGTTCCTGCATCTGCCATAGGTGCACGCGGTGGACATCCGTAACGCCGTCCACGTCCCGCATCGCGGCGATCACGGCCGAGTTGTCGATATCCGGCGGGCTGCCCAGCATCAGTGTCCGGATCGGGCCGCCGATCTCGGTCAGTGCGAGATACAGTATGTACAGCGCGATTCCGATGGTGGTTGCGGGATCGACCCAGCGCAGGTCGTAGAGAATGATCAGCGTGCCGCCGACGATCACGGCGACCGAGGCTAGCGCATCCGAGAGGTTGTGCAGGAAGAGCGCGCAGATGTTCACGCTGCCCTTCTGCATGGACCAGGTGAGCGCCGCAGTCAGAGCGTCGACCACGAGCGCCACGCCGCCGAGGATCACGACGGTCCAACCCTGAATCTCGGGCGGATCGATAATGCGCATACCGCCCTCGTAGATCAGATAAACGCCGACGAGGATGAGTGTCGTGTAGTTGATCAGTGCCGCGACAATCTCGATCCGGCCGTATCCGAAGGTCATCCGCTCGTCCGCAGGCCTCCGCGCGATCTTGCGCGCTGCGAAAGCGATCACCAGCGACGCCATATCCGAGAAGTTGTGCAGCTCATCCGCGATCAGCGCGAGACTGCCCGAAACGATCCCGCCTGCGATCTGCGCGACGGTCAGAAGGGCGTTCGCTGGCTCTG
>JAUIDM010000273.1 GCA_030428915.1 Alphaproteobacteria bacterium
CTCGATGTCGGCTCATCTCATCCTGGGGCTGGAGCAGGTCCCAAGGGTATGGCTGTTCGCCATTTAAAGAGGTACGTGAGCTGGGTTTAGAACGTCGTGAGACAGTTCGGTCCCTATCTGCCGTGGGTGTAGGATACTTGAGAGGAGTTGCCCCTAGTACGAGAGGACCGGGGTGAACGTTCCACTGGTGGACCAGTTGTCGTGCCAACGGCAGTGCTGGGTAGCTATGAACGGACAGGATAACCGCTGAAGGCATCTAAGCGGGAAGCCCCCCTCAAAACCAGGTATCCCTTGAGAGCCGTGGAAGACCACCACGTCGATAGGCCGGAGATGTAAGCGCTGTGAGGCGTTCAGTTGACCGGTACTAATTGCTCGATAGGCTTGATTTGATCCAGCAGAAGCCAGACTTCTCTGATCGAACAGCGGACTTGGACCGCTGATTGTTGTGCTTCTTTCTCGGTTTGGTGGTCATAGCACGAGCAAAACACCCGATCCCATCCCGAACTCGGCCGTTAAGTGCCGTTGCGCCAATGGTACTGCGTCTTAAGACGTGGGAGAGTAGGTCACCGCCAAACCTAGTAAGAAGCACTAGCGTATCTCTCTACGATGTACTTTCCGGAATACCTGCAGCCGCCCGATGGGCGGTTTTTTCGTTTCGGACGCAGGTTTCCCGCTTGCGACGCTCCCGTGTCGTGGATCGTACAGACGTTTCCGACAATTTCGCCACCATGAACAGGGTGGAAGCTGGGGATCGCGCGTGTCGTCTGCATCGGAAATAACCTCCGCCGAACCGGCGGCTTCACTCGAACGCCCTCTGGCCGGTATTCTCTACCTACTTGGCGCTACAACGATTTTCCCAATCCAGGACGTCATCATCAAGATGTTGAGCGGCGACTACGCTGTACATCAGGTGGTGTTCCTTCGCAGTGCATTCGCGCTTCCGATCGTGCTGGTGATATCACGGTTTGAAAGCCAGCTATGGCCGCTCAAGATTGGATCCTGGAGGTTACAACTCTTGCGGGGCCTCGCGGCCTTCGCGTCCTACATTGTCTATTACATGGCGCTGGCGACAATCGGACTCGCCGAAACGGCAGCCATTACGTTCACGACTCCCATCTTCGTGACGCTTCTGGCCGTCGAGTTCCTCGGCGAGCGAATTGGGCTATTCCGCTGGCTGGCCGTGCTGATCGGTCTCGTGGGCGTTGCCGTAATCGTCCAGCCAGGGCGCGGAGTGTTCGAACCCGCCGCAGTCCTGGCGCTCCTTGCGGCGGTGACTTACGCAGCTTCGATTATCGCGACGCGAAAACTCGGCCACAGGACGAACGGTGGCACCATGACGGTTGTCACCCTGCTGATCTACCTCGCGGCGGGCGGCAGTCTTGGCATCATCTTTTCCCTAGTCGATATGCAATCGCCGCATCCGAGCTTCGCCTTTCTGTTTCGTGAATGGAAATGGCCTGATACCGGCGATTGGCTGCTGCTCTTGGCCATCGGCGTAACCTCTGCCCTCGGATTTTTCGCCCTGTCGCAAGCCTACCGTCTGGCCGAGGCGAGCGTGGTTACGCCCTTCGAATACACCTACATGCTTTGGGCCGTTCTGTGGGGCTCGATTTTCTTTGGCACACTGCCCGCATACACGACATGGATCGGCCTTTTCATGATCGTGGGCGCAGGGTTGCTCATTGTCTTTCGTGAAGTCGTGCGTGGCCGCAGGATTGTCCGCCGTAGAGGTCTCGGCGTACTCCGGCAACGCTGAACGTATCCTGAAACCTGATGGATATTTCAGAAGAAATCATCATTTTGCCATTGCGC
The DNA here is from genome assembly GCA_030428915.1 of Alphaproteobacteria bacterium. Taxonomy (GTDB): domain Bacteria; phylum Pseudomonadota; class Alphaproteobacteria; order Rhodobacterales; family Rhodobacteraceae; genus Albidovulum. Next base: position 1,813 of record JAUIDM010000273.1, read on the forward strand.
CTGCAGCCAAGCGGAACTACATAGGCCCCGAATTGGCGCGGGGTGGAGCAGCCCGGTAGCTCGTCAGGCTCATAACCTGAAGGTCGCAGGTTCAAATCCTGCCCCCGCAACCAAATATCTCAAAGAATACAGCACTTAAGAGCCTCTCACACGAGAGGTTTTCTGCGTTTCGCCCTCCGTGTGCCAACCGGCACCCAATCGGGACCCATGATCGGCATGCAAAAGAGACCCCTCCGGGCCAGCGGCTCAGGCGCGGTTCTTGAAGCGCCAGCTTTCGTTGGCGGTCTCGACGATATCGCAGTGGTGGGTAAGCTGGTCAAGAAGAGCGGCGGTGATCTTGGCGTCGCCGAACACGCTCGGCCATTCACCGAAGGCAAGGTTGGTCGTGGCGATAATCGATGTCTGCTCGTAAAGTCAGCTGATCAGGTGGAGCAGGAGGTGACCGCCGGTCTGGGCGAAGGGCAGATAGCCCATTTCGTGGAGGATCAAGAAGTCGAGCCGGCACAGCAGATCGGCCATGCGCCCAGTTCCCGAAGGATGTCATCCTGTTCGTGGTCTTCTTCCACGTTCGCTGAACGGTCTCATCTCGCGATCTGGATGAAATCATAGCCAAGCGAGGCGTCGGTGTGGACCGCGCGGCGCTGAACCGTTGGGTCGCCAAATATTCGCCTTTGATCGCTGTGGCAGCCAGGTGCCAGAAGGGTCGTGTTATTCGATCCTGGCGCATGGACGGGGCCTACATCGGAAGCAAACGCCCAAGTCTATCGCGGGTGGCGCCACGATTTCATCTGAAACGCGGCAATAGCAGTCTGCCCGAAATGCCGCGACGATTGGACCTTGGCCGTCTATGCCGTCTGAGGTTGGGGATCAGGCTATGTTTACAAGATCAAATTAAATTGTAGACAATTTGATCGCCACGGCGTATCGTTTGTAGACATCTCGTGTGGGGGGAAGGCCAAGACGGGATAACCAGGCAACGGCGCCAAGACTTGAACGTGGCGGCGCTCATCTCGCGGACCGGGCGCAAGCGAACGAAAATCGCGTCCTCAACAGGGAGTATCTTCATGAATACGGGTATCGGCTCCAGAGCCATATTGACCGGTAGCCTATTGGCGGCATTCGTCGGCACAGGCGTCATGGCTGAAACGATCAAATGGGGAGCACCGCGTGATATCGTGTCGCTTGACCCCTATTCCTATGGCGACAGCTATACGATCAACTTCCTCAACCATATCTATGAAGGTCTCGTCCGCTACAATCGGGATCTGACGATCGAACCAGCACTCGCGACCTCGTGGGAGATCGTTTCACCAACGGTTTGGCGGTTCAAGCTGCGCGAAGGCGTCACATTCCACAACGGCAACGCATTCACGGCAGATGATGTTCTTGCCTCGCTGCTGCGCGTTAGCGACGAAACCTCGCCACTGAAGGGCAATCTGCCGGCGTACAAGAACGCAACCGTCATAGACGACTACACGATCGATATCGAACTTACCGGGGCGTACCCGCTTTTGCTCAACGACCTGACGAACATCCATATCTTTGACAAAGAATGGCTGGTCGAAAACAACGCAGAAAAGCCGACCGATGTGAGTGCCGGCGTCGAGGGTTACGCGACGTTCAACGCGAACGGCACCGGGCCATTCAAGCTCGAATCCCGTACGCCCGAGGCGGCAACCATACTGACCGTCAACGAAGACTGGTGGGACGAGCCGCAGCACAACCTGACCCGCGTCGAGTTCCAGCCGGTGACCTCGGCCGCGACGCGCGTCGCCGCGCTGCTGTCCGGCGAAGTCGATTTTGTCGACAGCGCCCCGGTTCAAGATCTTGAGCGGCTTCTAGCAGCAGAGAATGTGAATGTGCTTGAACGCACCGATCTGCGGACAGTCATGCTTGGCTTCAACCGGCGCGAGACACTGGTCGCGGGTGGTCCGAACCCAATGAATGATCTGCGCGTTCGTCAAGCCATGCAAATGGCGGTGGACATGGACCTGATCCACGAAAAGGTTATGCGGGGCAAGTCGCGCAATGCCGGTACGCTGGTTGCGCCGTCCATTCCCGGCTATTCGGCTGATCTGGACACCGTGACGCCGGCCGACCCCGAAAAGGCAAAGGCCCTGCTGGCCGAGGCGGGCTATCCGGACGGGTTCGAGTTCGACTTCGTCTGCACGAACGAAAGCTACGTGAACGAAGAGCAGTTCTGCCAGGCCATCGCGTCAATGTGGTCGCGCGTCGGGCTGAAACCGCGTCTTGATATTGGGCCGACTGCCAAACAGACGCCGAAGCGTGCCAACGGCCAGGCCGATGTCTACACCATCGGATGGGCAACGCTGCCGATGCTCGACACCTACTCCATCCTAATCCAGATGCTGCACAGCCAGGACGGCAATGCCGGCGTATTCAACTGGGGCGGCTGGTCCTATCCCGAGATCGACCGTCTGACCGATGAGGCCGGCGTCGAACTGGATCGCGAAAAGCGTCTGGCGATGGAAACCGAGGCGCTCAAGATCGCCAAGGACGAAATCGTGATGATGCCCCTGCATCAGCAGCCAATGGCCTGGGCTGTGTCGTCGGAATTCGATGACTTCCCGCAGTTCCCGGACAACAAGCCGCGGCTGTGGTACGTAACCAAGTAAGGCTCCCTGACCAACTGGGCAGCGCCCATGCGCTGCCCATTTTTGAACCCTTGGGGGGGTAACGATGCTCGCATTCCTGATTAAGCGTTTCGCAAATGCAATCTTCGTGATGCTGTCGGTCAGCTTCATTGCGTTCATGATCTTCCGGTTCGTCGGCGATCCCGTCGAACTTATGCTGAACGAACAGGCGACACAGGCACAGCGCGACGAACTGCGCGGCCGTCTCGGGCTGGACCAACCGTTCATCGTCCAGTTCGCGACCTTCGTCACCAACGCGGCGCGAGGCGACTTCGGCATATCGTTCCGCAATCAGCAGGACGTTCTGGCCATGATCGCAGAACGATTTCCGGCCACGTTCGAGCTGGTGCTTGTTGCGACGTTCATATCGCTCGTCGTTGGTATCCCACTTGGGGTCATCACAGCCATCCGCCGACAGAGTTGGTACGCCGAAACCATGCAATTCGTATCAATCATAGGCATTTCCCTGCCCAGTTTCGTCGTCGGCATCGGCTTGATCCTTGTCTTCTCCGTCTGGCTCGGCTGGTTTCCTGCCTTCGGGCGCGGCGAGACCGTGCAGATCGGCTGGTGGTCGACCGGGCTGTTGACCCACACCGGACGGATGTCGATCCTTCTTCCGGCGCTGTCCCTGTCGCTGTTCCAGATCACCCTTGTGATGCGTCTGGTCAGGGCCGAGATGCTTGAGGTCCTGCGATCAGACTTCATCAAGTTCGCCCGCGCCCGCGGCATTCCGGCACGTGTAATCCACTTCCGCCATGCATTGCGCAACTGCCTGATGCCGGTCGTGACCATGACGGCCATGCAGATCGGAGGCCTCATCGCCTTCGCACTCGTCACCGAGACGGTGTTCCAGTGGCCGGGCATGGGACTGTTGTTCATTCAGGCCGTAACCTTCGTCGATGTTCCGATCATGGCGGCCTATCTCTGCATCGTTGCACTGATCTTCGTGGTGCTGAACGCGATCGTGGACGTCACCTATGCGATCATCGATCCCCGTCTTCGTGGAGCAGACAAATGACCGACATCCGGGTATCTGATACGACGGTACACGCAAAGCCCAAGGGGCGGTGGGAGCGTCTGCGCGACAGCGACCTGTGGTGGAGCTTCAGCCACTCGAAATCCGCCGTCGGCGCCACGACCGTACTCGCTTTCGTGATCCTGACGGCGATCTTCGCACCGCTTCTGTCGCCGCAGAACCCCTATGACCTCGCCGCGCTCGAACTGTGGAACGCCGAACTGCCGCCGGTGTGGATAGAGGGCGGTCAGATGCCCTATCTGCTCGGCACCGACGTGCAGGGCCGCGACATCCTCTCGGGCATCCTTTACGGCACGCGTATCTCGATCTTCATCGGCATCGGGTCG
>JAUIDM010000274.1 GCA_030428915.1 Alphaproteobacteria bacterium
ATGATAGGCATCGCCTGACAGGCCATAGCCCAGCACTTCGGCATAGATCTTGGCACCCCGCGCCTTGGCGTGTTCGTATTCCTCAAGCACGACGACACCGGCGCCCTCCCCCATCACGAACCCGTCGCGGTCGGCGTCATAGGGGCGCGAGGCCTTTTGCGGTTCATCCGGGCGCTTCGTCGACAACGCCTTGCAGGCGTTGAACCCGGCAATCCCGATCTCGCTGATCGGATTTTCGGCCCCGCCCGCCAGCATCACATCGGCATCGCCCCACTGGATCAGCCGCGCCGCGTCGCCGATGGCATGGGCGCCTGTCGAACAGGCCGTCACCACCGCATGGTTCGGCCCCTTGAAGCCATAGCGGATGCCCACCTGCCCAGAAATCAGGTTGATCAACGATCCGGGGATGAAGAACGGCGACACCCGCTTGGGTCCGCGTTCCTTGATCAGATTGGCGGTTTCGGCAATCGACGACAGCCCGCCGATGCCAGAGCCGATCATCACGCCGGTGCGCAGACGGCTTTCCTCGTCCTCCGGCATCCAGCCCGCATCCCGCACTGCCTGATCGGCGGCGGCCATGCCGTAAAGGATGAAATCGTCGACCTTGCGACGCTCTTTCGGCTCCATCCAGTCATCGGGGTTGAACGTGCCATCGGTCCCGTCGCCGAAGGGAATCTCGCAGGCATAGGTCGTGACCACATTGGCCGTATCGAACCGTGTGATCGGCCCCGCGCCAGACTGCCCGGCAATCAGCCGCTTCCACGTCTCCTCGACGCCGCAAGCCAGTGGCGTGACCATGCCCAGTCCGGTGACAACTACCCGCCTCATCGCGTTCCCCAAGTCCGTTTGCATCCGGGCTTAGATACACGGCTAAGACCGGGGCGGGCAAGGCCCGTTCCGGCGCGGATGGCGGGCCGCTGCCGGTCAGAGGAACTCCGCCACATGCGAGGTATCGGGCCGCGCCTCGCGCAGGGCGTCCTTGAGGTTCACGGTCTTGTTGAAAAGCGCCCGTCCGACCATCGCACCGGACACCTCTCCCAACAGCCTCAGCCGCGACACATCGTCGATCGTGCGTACGATTCCGCTGGCGATGACCGGCGCCTTGCAGCGTTCGGCGATGCGCGACACGACACCAAGGGCCGCATCCGATTCATCGAGGTCATAGTCGATATCGGTGACGACAACGGCGGCAAAGGGCGTGCCCTCGAACGCGTCGATGAAGGCTTCGGGCGTATAGGAGCTTTCGGTCTTCCAGCCATGCGTCAGGACGTGACCTTTCCAGACGTCGATAGACAGCACGATCTGGTCGGGATGGTACTTTGCGATTTCCTTGACCAGATGCGGATTTTGCGCGGCGAGGGTCGAGACGACGATCCGGCCTGCGCCGTGGTCGATCCATTCCTCGATCCTGTCACGGGTACGAAACCCGCCACCCAGTTGAACGGGAATGCCCGCCTCGCGAATGATCTGGAGCACGAGATCGTGGTTCTTCCTGCTGCCCGACATCGCGTCGAAGTCGGTCAGATGCATCCATTCCGCGCCTGCACGGGCAAAATCCCGCGCGGTCGTGACCGGATCAACGTGCCAGATCGACGGCTCCTCCAGCCTGCCGCGATTCAGACTCACGCAGCGGCCGTTTTGAATCTCGATCGTCGGATAGATGATCATCTTGCGCCTCCATGTTGATATTGCACGGAAATATCCGCCGCCCCTGGGTGGGCGTCCGCCTCGTTTCCCGGGCGGCACCGTTACACCGATGTTAGGTCTGATTGCGCTAAACCCAAAGGTGATTCCGACATTTTTGCAAAGATTCCGCCACGGTCGCCCTGTCGGTGCCGGACCGCCCGCACCTGAAGGGCAACCACCAAGGTAGCAACGCCGATCCACCCGAATGACCGGAACCGCCCTGGCAACACGTCTTCAGATGCAGAAGCCGCAGATCGAGCCGCACCTTTCGTGGCAGCGGCAGATTCCCACCACGCCCACGAAGCCTCGCATCACGCGCCAATTGAACGGCACCCGCCGAACTGCAATGGGCTTTCAGGCGCGGGCGTCGCGACGCATCAGAACCACCGGATCGCCCAGATCCTCGCTCTCGCGCATTGGCTGATATCCAAGCGTCAGAGCAATCGCGAACGACGCATCATGCCCCTTCTCGATCATCGCATGGCTGACCCCGCCGAAGTCCTGCGCGTCAAACCAGCGATGCGCGGCCGTAACAGCCTCGCGTCCATATCCCATGCCATGGGCGGCAGAGGTCAGCACCCAGCCCGCCTCGGGTGCCGCGTCGAAATCCTCACCGATTCCACGCCTCCCGGTGAAAAACCCGGTCTGGCCCAGAAAGGTCCCGTCCTCGCGCCGGGTGATCGCCCATTGCCCGAAGCCCTCGATGGCCCAGTTTCCGGCAATCTTCAGAAAGACGCCCCAGCTTTCGGTCAGCGGCCGTGGTTTTTTGCCGATGAAGCGTACCACCTCCGGCTCCTGCCAGATCGCGGCGAAGGCGGGGAAATCCGCCTTAACCATGCCCCTGAGGATCAGCCGCTCGGTTTCGATCACGGGAATCATCGAACATCTCCTTTTCCGCACCGGTTCACGGCGGTACACACCTTGCAATAACCACAACCTGACGGAAACCTGAAGAACGCCTCGCCGCACTTCAGTTGGCTATCAGGGCAGCCCCGCGCCCGATCGGAATGTCCGGGACAGGTGATAGGGGCTGACCGCACAAAGCCGCGACAGGGCGGCAAGATCGAGCGGTTCGGCCAGCCGCGTTACGATATGCCAGAGGGCTTTGTTCAGTACCGGCATGACGTCCTTCCAAGATGTTCACGGACACCTTCTGCCAGACCCTATCCCTGAGCGCCTGACCGGACTTGCGGATATGCACCCGCCAACCGCCAAAACAAAACGGCGCCCGAAAGGGCGCCGTTCCGTAACTCAATCCGGTTCCGCTCAGGCGGCTTCGGAGATGAACTTCACCGCGTCGCCGAAGGTCTGGATGGTTTCGGCCGCATCGTCGGGAATCTCGATCCCAAACTCTTCCTCGAACGCCATTACCAGCTCGACCGTGTCGAGGCTGTCCGCGCCAAGATCGTCGATGAACGAGGCGCTTTCCGTCACCTTGTCTTCTTCGACGCCAAGATGCTCGACGACAATTTTCTTCACGCGATCTGCGATGTCGCTCATGTCAAATCCTCATTTCCGCGGGTCTTCCCGCCTTCTGGTCTCTTGCTCGGTCCGAGCGGCTCATGCCCCGCATGAAAGCTAAGGCAACCGGAAAGCACATGTCCGTTCCGGCCGTCGCCGCCGCCTATAGCACAGTCTAATCCCGAGGCAAACGCTTTCGCAACGTCCCTTTTGACGGGGTTCAGACCATGTCCAATCCGCCGTTCACATGCAGGGTGGCCCCGGTCACATAGCCTGCCTCGGCGCTGGCGAGGAAAAGCACTGCCGCCGCGATCTCCTCCGGCGTGCCCATTCGGCCAGCCGGGATGTTGGCGGAGATTCGTTCCTTCTGATCATCGTTCAGCTTGTCGGTCATCGCGGTGGCGATGAAACCGGGCGCCACGCAATTGACGGTGATACCGCGGCTTGCAACTTCCTGCGCCAGCGCCTTCGACATACCGGTGAGCCCCGCCTTGGCCGCGCAATAATTGCCCTGGCCGGGATTGCCCGTCGTGCCGACGATAGAGGTGATGTTGACGATCCGGCCCCAGCGCGACTTCATCATCGGCCGCATCACGCCCCGACAGAGCCGGAAGCTGGAGGTCAGGTTGACGTCGATCACCGACTGCCATTCCTCGTCCGACATCCGCATGAAAAGGTTGTCGCGCGTGATGCCGGCATTGTTGACAAGGATATCGAGTCCGCCCATTGCCGCGATGGCCTGTTTCGGCAGCGCCTCGACCGCCTCGGCATCCGACAGGTTGCAGGGCAGCACATGCGCGCGCTCGCCGAGTTCCGCCGCCAGATCCTGCAAGGGCGCCTCACGCGTTCCCGAAAGGCCCACCGTCGCGCCCGCACCGTGCAGGGCCGTGGCGATCGCCCCGCCGATCCCGCCCGATGCACCCGTCACCAGCGCCGTTTTCCCCGTCAGATCGAACATGGCTCTGCCTCTCACTTTCTGTCCAAAAATACTCCGGGTGGGGTCCGGGGAGGGCAGCGCCCTTCCCGGTCGCGCGGCCCGGACAAACCTCAGCCCCTGGCCGCGACCACGTCCTCGGGCGTGCCGACGGCGCGCGTCTCGGCCTCCTTGGCGATGCGCCGGATCATGCCTGAAAGGGCCTTGCCCGCACCGATCTCCCAGAATTCGGTAACGCCTTTCGCGGCCATGAAGGCCACGCTTTCGCGCCAACGCACCGAACCCGTAACCTGCTCCACGAGCAACGATCGGATCGTCGCCGGGTCGGTCACGTCATGGGCGGTGACATTGGCCACCAGCGGCACCGTCGGCTCTTCGATATGCACATGGCTCAGGGCATCCGCCATCGCGGCGGCGGCCGGCCCCATCAACTGGCAATGGAACGGGGCCGAGACCGGCAGCAGGATCGCGCGTTTCGCGCCCTTGGCCTTGGCGATCTCCACCGCCCGTTCGACCGCGTCCTTGTGGCCCGAAACCACCACCTGCGCCGGGTCATTGTCATTGGCGGCCTGACAGACCTCGCCCATAGCGGCCTCTTCGGCCACGGCCTTTGCCGCCGCGTAATCGAGCCCCAGAAGGGCCGCCATTGCACCGACACCCACCGGCACGGCCTCCTGCATGGCCTTGCCGCGAAGGCGCAACAGACGGGCGGTATCGGCAAGGCTGAGAGCGCCTGCCGCGCAGAGCGCCGAATATTCGCCCAGCGAATGGCCAGCGACAAAGGCGGCACTTTCGACGCCGATCCCCTCGGCCTCCAATGCCCGCAGCGCGGCGATGGAGGTCGCCATCAGCGCGGGCTGCGCATTCTGCGTCAGCGTCAGCTCTTCCTGACTGCCCTCCCAGATCAGTCGGGACAGTGCTTCGCCAAGGGCTTCGTCCACCTCGTCGAAAACCGCCTTCGCGGCGGGATAGGCCTCGGCCAGCGCCCGCCCCATGCCGGTTACCTGTGCCCCCTGCCCCGGAAATACGAATGCGCGTGACATGGCTCTCCCCTTTAGCCGGTTTTCCTTCGCATAGCCTGACGAGCCGCTCCGCGCAATGTGCCTTGCCAGGGACTGGCATGGTCTCGAGGGTCGGATATTATTGCCGGACGCATGACAGCCGAACGGCCGCGCCCCATGGAACCGAGATACCGCCCCCCGGACCACAGCCACGGATTTGACCCTGTCTCGCGCCTGCTGCACTGGGTTGCGGCGCTGGCCATCCTCGGAACATTCGCTCTGGGTCTGTGGATGACCGGCCTGCCGGCCGGAACGGAAGCGGAGGTCGCGCGCCTCTTCCGCAGCTATTCCCTCCACAAGACGCTCGGCGTGGGTGTCTTCTGCCTTGCCCTGCTGCGCATTGGCTGGACACTGATCCATCCCGGACCCGGACCGCTCCACCCTGAAAGGAGGGGTGAGGTTTTTCTGGCCTCCGTGACCCATTGGGGCCTCTGGATCGGTATGCTGGCACTGCCGGCGACGGGTTTCCTTCATCATGCCGCCGCCCCGGGCTTCGCGCCGGTCTTCTGGCCCTTCGGCCAGACGCTGCCCTTCGTGCCGGCCGATGAGGCGCTTGCCCTGATCTTCCGCCGGACGCACGAGTTATCGGGATGGCTGCTGGCGGCCCTTCTCGGGCTTCACGTGGCAGGGGCCCTGAAACACATGCTGATTGATCGCGACGCGACGCTCGCACGCATGGTGAC
>JAUIDM010000275.1 GCA_030428915.1 Alphaproteobacteria bacterium
GATGCTGGACGAACGGCAACTGGAGGATCTGAAGGAAATCTTTCCGACGCTGGTGATGTTCGGCGATCCCGCGCAGTTGGCGCCGGTGGGCCAGGCGGGCGAGATGGTGTTCGACCGGCTCGCCGAGGGCCGCAAACTGGTGCTTCACCGCATCCATCGGCAAGCGGATGACAACCCGATCCTCGATCTTGCCCATGCATTGGCCGATCCCGATCTGACCTTTGAAGGATTCGAGCGGATGGTGGCTAATGCCGCACGCAAGGATGAGCGTGTCCAATGGGCCGAGCGGGTGGATGCCGGGCTGATGGCCCGCTCGCCGGTGCTGGTCTGGCGTAACCAGACGCGCATCAGGCTGATCCAGGCCTTCCGGGCGGCCTATGGCGCACCTGCGGACGACCTCTTGCCCGGTGAACCGCTGATCTGTGACGGGATCGAATTGCCGCTGAAGCACCGCAAGAAGCGCATCGATCTTGAAGCGCGGGGCCTGATCAAGGGTGCACAGGTCATCTATCTCGGTCCCGGCAAGAAGACTGGTTTCGCCCGGCTCCACGTCATCGGCGCCGAGGATCCACAGGTATCCGCCGCCTCGATCATCAAGATCGAACTGCCGGACGAGGAAGAGCCCTTCATCCCGTCGGCGGCCCATATGGGCGCGGCATTCCTGCATGGCTCGGCGGTGACGATCCACAAGGCGCAAGGCTCGCAATGGCCCGATGTACAGGTCTTCGCCCCGGACCTCTTCGTGGCCGCGCGGACGGGGCGGATGGAGGCGGGCATTCCCCTTTGGAAGCGCCTTGCCTATGTCGCGATTACGCGGGCGGAGACGCGGCTGCACTGGGTTGTCAGGAACCGCCTTGCCCGACCGTCGGAGCCGCTGACGACCGCCGACCTGCCTAAGGGCGTGGCGCCCCTCGCGCTGGCGGTTGAATCCGAGGACTGAGGCCCGCTTCCCATCCGCTTTCCCCGCCGCTACTGTCACGGGCAAAGAGAGGTGAACCCATGCGCTGCGTCTTCGTCCAGTTCCGCTGTCATCCCGGCCAGACCTATGCGGTCGCCGACGCGATCTACGACCGCGAGGTCGTGTCGGAGCTATATTCAACGTCGGGCGAGTACGACCTTATCGCCAAGGTCTATATCCCCGAGGATGAGGATGTCGGCCACTGGCTGAACGAGAGGCTGTTTGACATCCCTGGCATCAGCCGGACACTGACGACGATGACCTTCAAGGCATTCTGAGGTGGGGCGCACGATCGTCGTCACCGGGGCCTCGGCCGGAATCGGGCGCGCGGTGGCCGAACGGTTCCTCACGGGCGGCTGGAACGTCGCGATGATCGCGCGGCGGGGGGATGTGCTGGACACGGCGGCGCAGGGCCGGGCCAATGCGCTGCCGTTGGCCTGCGACGTGGCAGATGCGGACGCGGTCGACGCGGCCTTTGCGACGGCTGTGGAGCGGTTCGGCCGGGTCGATGTGCTTTTCAACAATGCCGGCATCATGCGGCCCGGCGGGCTGATTGACGAGATTCCGCTTGCCGACTGGACCGACATGCTGGCCGTCAACCTGACCGGCATGTTCCACGCCGCCCGCGCCGCTTTTCGCCTGATGCGGGCACAGGAGCCGCAGGGCGGGCGGATCATCAACAACGGCTCCATCTCGGCCCATGCGCCGCGCCCGGGTTCAGTCTGTTACACGACGACGAAACATGCGGTGACGGGGCTGACCAAGACGCTGGCGCTGGATGGCCGCCCTTTTGGGATCGCCTGCGGTCAGATCGATATCGGCAATGCCCGCACCGAACTGGCCGCGAAGATCGCGAAGGGTGTGCCCCAGGCCGATGGCAGCGTCCGGGGCGAACCGATGATGGATGTGGCCGATGTGGCCGAGACGGTGTGGTCGATGGCGACCCTGCCGCCCGGCGCCAACATGCTGTCGGTCACGGTGATGGCGACCAACATGCCCTTTGTCGGGCGGGGCTGATCCAAGGGTCAACCTTTGAAGTAACGGAAGATCGCCGAGGCGCCCCAGCCAGAGATAATCGCGATGAAGAGCGACAGCAATCCGTAGACAAGCGGCCGGTCATGGGCGAGGCGGTACAGGAAGCGTTCTAGCCCCACCTTTTGCACGGCGAGGTTCGTCGTATAGCTGGTGATCACCTTCCGGTCACGGGTCAGATAGAGCGTAACCTTGTATGTTCCCTCGGTCAGGTTCGCGGGCAAGGTGACGGCAGTCTTGAAGAGCGTCTGGTCGAAGAAGGCGACCGTGCTGGGCCGCGCCTGATAGCTGCCATTCGCCGCCTTGATCCGCATCAGCGCATTGGTGAATTCGTGCGAATCCATCACATGTTGCGGCGCGCCGACCGAACGGATGGCCCGGGGAATGGAGATCTTGTAGCGCAGATCCTCGGTGTCCGAGAGGATCTGGTCCAGCGGGCGCGAGGTGGCGATGGCGTAGAAGGAGGGGGCGCTGTCAATCTCCACCGCGTCGGTATTGATCCAGATGCCCGCGACCTTTTCCTTGCGCCGGACCGTGACCGGCTTGGATGGGCCAGAAACAGTGATGATGACCGACAGGGGTTCGGTGATGGAGATCGGGGTTTCGCGTTTGACGGCGCCGTAGAGGATGAGTTCCGAGCCGTCGAAATCGGCGGTGATCGGGACCTGCCGCTGGCTGAGATCGGCGACAATCTCCTCCTGCGCGGCGCCGGGGAGCGCGAGCGCGGTCAGAAGCATCACAAGGGAAAGCAGGCGCCGCATCATCCGTGCCCCGCCGGGCCAATGGAGTAAAGCTCTGACGGCTGGATAAGCAGGTCGAGCGCCAGTTTCGCGCAGACCGCAAGCACCATCATCGCCAGGAGAATGCGGAGTTGCTCGGCTTTGAGCCGGGTGCCGATCATCGCGCCGAACTGGGCGCCGATGACGCCGCCGACGAGCAGGAGAACCGCAAGCGGCATATCCACGGTGAAGTTCGTCGTGGCGTGCAGCAGCGTTGTGAAGGCGGTGACGAAGATGATCTGGAAAAGCGAGGTGCCGACGACGACCTTCGTGGGCATGCCGAGAAGATAGATCATCGCAGGCACCATGATAAAGCCGCCGCCGACGCCCATGATCGCGGCGAGGATGCCGACCAGTACGCCGACGAGAAGCGGCGGGATGACCGAGATATAGAGCCCCGAGGTGCGGAACTTCATCTTGAAAGGCAGGTTGTGGACCCAGTTGTGTTTCTTGCGCGTGGGCACGCCGCCGGTTTTCTTCGCGCGCCGGATCGCACGCAGGCTTTCGATGAACATCAGCCCGCCGATGATGCCAAGAAATACGACATAGCAGAGCTTGACCAGCAGATCGACCTGCCCAAGGCTTTTGAGGAAGTTGAAAAGCTGCACGCCAAGAGCCGCGCCGATCAGGCCGCCCACCAGCAGAACGGTGCCCATCCTCAGGTCGACCGTCTTGCGTTTGAGATGGGCGAGCACGCCCGAAAAGGATGACGCGACGATCTGGTTGGCCTCGGTCGCAACCGCGACAGCGGGTGGAATGCCAATGAAGAACAGAAGCGGCGTCATCAGGAAACCGCCGCCCACGCCGAACATGCCCGACAGCATTCCCACGATCCCGCCCAACCCCAACAGGAGGAACGCATTGACCGATACCTCGGCGATGGGGAGGTAGATTTGCATAAGAACGCGATACCGAACCGCAAAGGAACCCTTGATCACTCATGCCCCCATGCGGGGCTGGTGTCAAACCGTTGCTAGACCGGAGTTTGGGCCAGTTGTAAAATCCGGATAGGTCCAGTGCCGGCTCAGCGTTCCTTAACGTAAGGTTCCCCCCCGGCGCGGGGCGGAATGGCCCGGCCGACGAAGCCCGCAAGCACGATGACGGTCAGGATATAGGGTAGCGCGTCGAGCGCGGGGACCGGGACGTCGAAGCTGAGCGTGGCCTTGATCACGTCGGGCCTGAGGGCGAGCGCCTGGAAGAAACCGAAAAGCAGCGTGGCCATCAGAGCGTACCAAGGCCGCCACTTGGCAAAGATCAGGGCTGCGAGTGCGATATAGCCGCGACCCGCCGTCATTTCCTTGCCAAAGCCGGTTTGCAGTCCCGCTGCCATGTAGGCACCGGCCAAGCCGCAGAGGATGCCGGTGATCAGGACGGCCGTGTAGCGGAGCCGGACAACCGAAATGCCCGCTGTATCGACCGAGGCGGGGTTTTCCCCGACGGCGCGCAGGCGCAGCCCGAAGCGCGAGCGGTAAAGCACCCACCATGTCAGCGGCACGCAGAGAAGTGCGATATAGACAAGCGCGCCGTGGCCCGAGACGACCTCGGCGTAGAAGGGGCCGAGGATGGGCACGCCGGACAGCGCCTCTGCAAATGGCAGTTCGATCGGGTTGAAGCGGGCGGGACCCGACAAGGGCGGCGTGCGCCCGCCCTGCCGGAAGAGCGACTGGGCGATGAGGACGGTGATGCCCGAGGCTACGAAGTTCAGCGCGACACCCGAGATAAGCTGATTGCCCCGGAAGGTGATCGAGGCGATACCGTGGATCAGCGCGAAGATTATCGACCCGGCGATGCCGGCCAGAAGCCCGATCCAGACCGAACCGGTCATCGCCGCAACAGCCCCGGTGCACATCGCGGCCATCAGCATCTTGCCCTCAAGCCCGATGTCGAAGATGCCAGACCGTTCGGAATAAAGCCCGGCAAGGCAGGCCAGCAGAAGGGGCGTGGCCAGCCGCATGGTGGAATCGAGGATCTGGATGAGGGTTACGTAATCCATCACGCCACCTGTGTTCTGCGGGGGGCGAAGAAGAGCCCGAGCAGCATGCGGACCATGTGGTCAAGCGCGCCGGTGAAGAGGATCACGAGGCCCTGCACGACGGTCCTGAGTTCGATGGGGATCGAGGTCCAGAGCCCCAGTTCCGCCCCGCCCTGAAAGAGGAAGCCGAAGAGGATCGCGGCCAGGAACACGCCGATCGGATGGTTGCGCCCCATCAGCGCGACCGCAATGCCGATGAAGCCCGCGCCCTCGGTCGCGTTCTGCAAAAGCCGCTCGCTTTCGCCCATGACGTTGTTGATCGACATGAGGCCTGCGAGCGCACCGGAGATCAGCATGGCGATCATCGTGACACGCACGGGCGAGATGCCAGCATAGAGGGCCGCGGGCTCTGACCGACCGAAAGCACGGATTTCATAGCCGAGCCGCGTGCGCCAGAGCAGCAGCCAGACCATCCAGCAGGCGATGAGCGCCACGAAAAGCGTCACATTGGCCGGGATCTGCTTGTCGAAAATGGCGCTCAGCCCCGGGATTTCATGCAGGGTCGGCAGGTTAGTCGTTGCAGGGAAACGGGCGGTTGCCGGATCCATCTGACCCGGCGGGCGCAGGACATTCACCAGCATGTAGACGATGAGCGCCGCTGCGATGTAGTTGAACATGATCGTCGTGATCACGACATGGCTGCCGCGCTTGGCCTGAAGGTAGGCTGGAATTGCTGCCCAGGCGGCACCGAACAGGGCACCCGCGATCATCGCGCCGGGCAAGGCGAGCGCCCAGTGCGGCCAGGGAATGAAGAGGCAGACCAGGGCCACGCCGAGCCCGCCGAGCTGGGCCTGCCCCTCACCGCCGATATTGAACAGCGAGGCGTGGAAGGCGACCGTCACCGCAAGGCCGGTAAACATGAAGCTGGTGGCGTAATAAAGCGTGTAGCCCCAGCCATAGGCGGAACCGAGCGCCCCCGTTACCATGGTGCGCAAGGCCTCCATCGGGCTCTGGCCGATGGCAAGGATGACGAGGGCCGAGATGATGCCCGCGAAGAGGAGGCTGATCAGCGGAACGAGGACCA